>JAYUHS010000136.1:0-11250 GCA_043766715.1 Luteolibacter sp. | reverse complement strand
ATGCGGAACTCACGGAGCGCGCGGTCCATCCGCTGGCAGGCCATCGGGAAGTCCCGGCCCATCGCGGTGACCTTGACGAGCATCGAGTCATAAAATGGCGTGATGACGGCCCCGGCGTCTGCCGAGGCAGCGTCTAACCGGATGCCGAAACCCGCTGCCGAGCGGTAGTTTAAAATGCGTCCGTAGTCGGGTGAGAAATTTTTCTCGGGGTCCTCCGTCGTCACTCGGCACTGAATGGCGAAGCCGATGCAGGGCATCTCCTCCTGTGGCGGAATCGCGATTTCCTCACTGAAAAGCGTGTGTCCTGCGGCTACTAGAATTTGGGAACGGACGAGGTCGATGCCCGTCACGCACTCGGTCACGGTATGCTCCACTTGGATCCGCGGGTTCATCTCGATGAAGAACCAGTCGTGCTGATCCATGTCGTAGAGGAACTCGACGGTCCCCGCATTATCATAGCCGATGCCCTTCGCCAGAGCCACGGCGGCATCGCAGAGTTCCTTGCGGATCTTCGGGTCGAGGTGCATCGCCGGAGCCACTTCGACCACCTTCTGATAGCGGCGCTGCACCGAGCAATCGCGTTCATGGAGGTGGACCACATTCCCGTGTTGGTCGCCGAGGATTTGCACCTCGATGTGCTTGGCACGAGTGATGTAGCGCTCGAGAAATACGGCAGAATTCCCGAAGGCATTCAGCGCCTCGTTCTGCGCCTCAGCTAACAGACCGGCAAGCTGCGACGGCTTTTCCACCACTCGCATCCCACGCCCGCCACCGCCGAAAGCCGCCTTGATGATCAGCGGAAAACCGATGTCATGAGCGACCGTGAGCGCTTGGTCAGGATCGGTAATCGGCTCCTCAGTGCCGGGCAGGGTGGGGACGTTGAAGCGCTGGGCCAGCGTCCGCGCTGCCGTCTTGTCGCCCATGTTCTCTAGCAAATCAGGCGATGGGCCGATGAAAACGATGCCTTCTCGCGCACAAGCTCGGGCGAACGCGGCATTTTCTGAGAGGAATCCATAGCCCGGGTGGATCATCGTCACGCCTTTCTGTTTCGCCAGCGTCACGATGCCTTCGACGTCAAGGTAGGCACCAACTGGACCCTTCGAGGAATCGAGCTGATAGGCCTCATCTGCCTTGAATCGGTGGATGGAAAATCGGTCTTCTTCCGCGAAAATGGAAACTGTCCTGAGTCCAAGCTCGTTGGCTGCACGGAAGATACGGATGGCAATTTCGCCGCGATTTGCGGCCATCAATTTCCCGGGACGTCGTTGATTTTCAAGCATCTTGCGATAGTGATAAAGGTCACCGCGTGATTCGAAAAGTGGAAATCTTCAAGCGACTTGAAATCCCAAATGGGAATTGTGAAATTTTTTCCGTGAGAAAATTTAGCGGGTCAGATCTACCATTTCTGTGCGAAAAAAATATTGCGAAGGGCCGTCGGTAAGATCCAAGGAATCCGGCACAGCCAACTGAAATTTGGTCCACAGTTACCCTAGTCGGATGGCGTCAGCGGTGCTACCGATGGTCGAAATGAACACCATCTCTCACTCCAGCCATGCCGCTCTCCTTGCGCTCCTTGGCGCGGAAAAAGTCACGACTACAGAGGTAATTCTCGCTGCCCATGCCGGTGACAAATGGTCGGCCAGCCATCTGCCAGATGTGGTCGTCTTTGCGGAGTCCACCGCTGATGTTTCTGCCGTCCTGAAGTTTGCAAATGCCCATGAAATTCCCGTCACCACCCGCGGCGCAGGCTACGGCTATGTGGGCGGTGCGGTCCCTGTCTGCGGCGGCATCGTCCTTTCGACGGTGCGGATGAGTAAAATCCTCGGGATTCACCCTAGAGATGGAGTCGCTATCGTCCAGCCCGGCGTCATTACTGGTGATTTGCAAGCCGCAGCTCATGCCGTCGGCTGGGAATATCCACCGGACCCCGCATCGCTCAAAGATTGCTCCATCGGCGGAAATATTGCCACCAATGCCGGTGGCCCGCGTTGTCTGAAATACGGCGTCACCCGTAGTTACATACTTGGCTTAGAAGTGGTCCTCGCAAATGGCAAGATCCTCCGCACGGGTGGGCGACTGCACAAAAATAAAACGGGTTTCGACCTCATCGGCGTCTTCACCGGCTCGGAAGGAATGTTAGGCATCGTGACCGAAGCCACTCTGCGCCTCATTCCCAAGCCTGTCAGCCGTGCAATGCTCGCTGCGATTTTTCCAAAGTTCGAAATGGCAGCCGCCGCGGTTCAAGCCATTCTGGATGCGGGACACCTGCCTTCAGCGCTGGAAATTACTGATCGCTTCACTCTTGCTGCCGCTCGCAAGAAACTCGGGGAAGAAACTTTTCCTCCCGGCGACGCCCATCTTATCGTCGAAATCGACGGTCGGCAAGCCGCTACCGTTTCCGAGATTGAAGAACTCTATCAATTACTAACGAAGCTTGGAGCTACCTTCATCGAGCGTGCTCCGGACGAAGTTTCCTGCGAGCGCATCTGGAAACTCCGTCGTGAGTTTTCATTTTCCCTCCGCGACACCGGCCTCACCAAGCTGAACGAAGATATCGTCGTCCCGCGCTCCAAGCTTGTTGAACTCGTCACTTTCGCCCGGACGTTAGAGCAGGAAACAGGTATCCCCATCGCTTGCTTCGGTCACGCAGGCGACGGTAACATCCACACGAATCTGATGGTCCGCGATTATGAAGACCCGGTGATTCGAGCCCGTGCAGACGCCGCACTGGATTTGCTTTTCACTTGGATCCTCGAAAACGACGGAGCGATCACCGGCGAGCACGGAGTGGGCCTCGCCAAGAAGCCATGGATTCGTCAAGCGCTCGGTGAAGTTTCCTTCACCACCCACTGCACCCTGAAGAACGCACTTGATCCTAAAGGAATTCTTAATCCCGGAAAATTTCTGGATTAAAAAATACACAAATTCCTTGATCGGGCACGGGGTGCGTTGAGCAGTGAAGAAGTCCTACTTTTCAGAATTCGAGAAATCAATCAATCCGTGGTTCTCTGATAAAGAGTCATTGGGGAATGATCGTAACCTTCATTTGAACCGAAGCTCGGAAGTAGATGGTATCTGCTTGACACACAGAGAGTTGAAAACAGTATCGCGATTATAGAAGGAAAAAGTTTATTCCTTCTAAATAGAAATCCAAAATCCATGAAAATTCGAAAAAGTGCCTTCCATAACTTCCTGATCTCTCTCGCGGCGATGACCGCAGCTTGCACCACACCGTATCTAATCGCGCAAACCGATACCCAAGCTGACGGATACTTGGGGCCCTACAAATATGACGTTCCACAGACCTATGACGGTGGATTTTCTATCTACGTTGCCGCTTGGCCTCTGCTCGATAAATACCCGGGACATAATTTTCAATCGGGGCTATTCGGCACATGGATGTTTCCGAAAGGTTTACCAGAGGGATCTTACAGCGACGTAGAAGGTGGCTTGGGATGGTGGCGAGACACGCGATTCCCGACTGAAACGCCTAAGTTTATTATGGGCGGAGTGGGGACCGCTTGGAGTGAAATTGCAAATGGTCCGTCCAAAGGCGCAGGAACTTGGGCAGATCCACATGGCCTATATGGCGTGGCTCAACTAAGTCCATGGCTGTTATTTCCCATGGATGGCATCAACATCAAACAAGGTACTAATGGGAGTTTATTTGGTTATGGTTATTTACCACTTCCACTGACTCCAGCCAAAAGCGTGACTGATGGCCAGAACGTCGTCACTGGCGAAAATTCTTGGACGCTCTTCTTAAACACTCAGAACTTTAAAGGACCCGTCTGCTTTTTTACCCCTCATTTTTGGTCGAACTGTGTCACGAAAGACCCGAAGCTAATTGGACATTTGCTCGACACACAAGGAGCAGATCCGAACAAAGAGTTTCAAATGGAAACTCAGTATATTCCCGCGACCATCGCGCGGACGACCAGCGGTGAAGATTACGCAAGGATTGCTCCTGTCAGCTTTCCCGTCGGAACTGGGGATTACTCAGTCCTCATGCATCGCCCGACTTCATATAACAAATCAGCACTTTGGGACAAGGTAAAGAATTGGTTCAACGGTGGTGGCATAGCGACTGGAGCTTTCAACGCCAGTGGTTCTTATAATCAGTCATTTTATGCCGCTGCATGGTCCACTTGGAAAATTGTACCCTATTCCGACGTTAGTGGTGAGGTTAATGTAGATTGGAGCAGCTTCGCGACTCCTCAGTTGGCAGATCCCTACACATTTGGATACAAGTGGAACACCCAACTTGCGACTGTGAGTGGGGTCGTGGGAAATAAAAAAGTAACAATTCCTCAATACTATCGGAGAAACGCGAATTCGTGGACCGTCGCTAATTCAACCGATGCGCCTAGCGCCCTTAGGGCCAAAGTTTTCGGCACCCCAAACGAAGGCACACCAGAAGCTTACTCTACACCTACCGAGTCCGGTAGCCCGTTCAAGACTCCCGGACCAGTCGCGGGTCCTTTCCAAGCACACTTAGGCGATCATAGTTTAGTCACTTATTATTGGTATCGGTTTGCGGACCAACCTGCCATGATGCGAGCAGATATGACCTCTGCGGAACGTGAGGCAATCCAATTAAAGGTTCGCAAACTGCATCGGAGATGGAAGAAAGACGGCACCTATTTGGCACCGCCGACAGTTGGAACACTCGCAAGCATCGACGCCGCATTGATCGTTACGCCGCCTGCCGGACTTGAGATTGGATATGTCCCAATCGTGACGCGCCAAGAAGCAGACCCAACAAATCCAAAGTGATTTTCCGGCAGGTGTGAAATTTCCCAGTGCAAAGTCGCTGAGCTGCAAGATACGTTAAGCGAAGATTTTTTCGAGCTTATGAGATTGTAGTCTTGAGCGACTTTGCCAACGGAATGATTCAAATGAATTCAACTAACCAATAGTTGAATTTGCGACACGTAGCTGATTCAAAGACACATGATTTTAGTTATAGATTAAAATCTCGCAACTCCAGTTGGCCCATGGGAATTACTACCTCCTCGGCTATCTTTTCTTTAGGCAACCGATCAGCGGGTAAATGAATTCTTGGTGCACAAGAGATTGCCTCATGACAATGAGCGGGCATGGCGGATTGTTTAATTCTGGCTAATAGCGAAACTCGGAGGCCACTGTCAGGGCAAATTCGTCGCACCCATAAGGAATCGGTCACATTCGCGGGCGGCGCCGCGGCCTTCGTTGATGGCCCAGACGACGAGCGACTGGCCACGGCGGACGTCGCCGGCGGCGAAAACTCCCGGGACGTTGGTGGTGAAGGTGCCGTGGTCGGCTTTGATGTTAGAGCGCGGATCGGTCTCAAGGGCGAACTTTTCCACCACCTCGGTTTCTGCACCGGTGAAGCCCATGGCGAGCAGGGCGAGTTGGCAGGGGATGATGCGTGTGGTGCCTTCGACATCTTTGGGGCTGAAGCGGCCCTGGCTATCTTGCGCCCACTCGATCTCGGCGATTTCGAGGCCGGTTAAATTTCCTGCGGCGTCCTTGATGAAGCGCTTGGTCTGCACCAAATAGTGGCGTGGATCGCGGCCTTGGAGCGCGTTCGCCTCTTCTTGGCCGTAGTCCATTTTGTAGATTTTCGGCCACTCGGGCCATGGATTGTTGGCGGCGCGTTTGTCCGGCGGCTGCGGCATGATCTCGAGCTGGATCACGCTTTTGCAGCAATGGCGCAGGCTGGTGCCGACGCAGTCTGTGCCGGTATCGCCGCCGCCGATGACGACGACATCCTTGCCGGTGGCGTTGAAGGCGGGGTTGCTGCCATCGAACTGATGGTCGAGCTGGTAGCGGGTATTTGCAGTGAGAAATTCCATCGCGAGGTGGACGCCGACGGCATCACGATCCGCGATGGGCAGGTCCCGACCGGCCGTTGCGCCGCAGCAGAGGATGACTGAGTCAAACTCCGTCCGTAGCCGCTCGGCGGTCCAGTCGCTGTCTTTGCCGATGAAAATTCCGGTTTTAAATTCGATCCCTTCCTCGGCGAGCAAATCCACCCGGCGCTGCACCACTAGCTCCTTGTCGAGCTTCATGTTAGGGATGCCATACATCAGCAAGCCGCCGATGCGGTCCTCCCGCTCGAAAACGGTGACCGAGTGACCCGCTTGATTGAGCTGGTCCGCACAGGCCAAACCCGCAGGTCCGGAGCCGACGACCGCGACCTTTTTGCCAGTCCGCTTTTCCGGGATGCGAGCGACGACCCAACCCTCTTCCCAGCCGCGGTCGATGATCGCACACTCGTTATTTTTGATCGTCACCGCTGGGCCGATCACGCCAAGCACGCAAGAACCTTCGCACGGCGCCGGGCAGACGCGGCCAGTGAATTCCGGGAAATTATTCGTTTTGTGCAGGCGCTGGAGCGCTTCCTTCCAGCGGCCACGGAAGATCAGGTCATTCCACTCCGGGATTAGATTATTCACCGGACAGCCACTGGCCATGCCGCCGACGATCTTGCCGGTGTGGCAAAATGGCGTGCCGCAGTCCATGCAGCGGGAGGCTTGGGCGCGCTGTTTTTTTTCCTCGGGGTGGATCTTAAACTCACGCCAATTCTTGATGCGCTCAAGCGGTGCGGCCTCGGCATGCGTGATGCGAGTCACTTCCATGAATCCAGTTGCTTTTCCCATGTTTTTTAAACTGTTTGAGTAATTTTAACCCTTTGTAATGAGCCCTTCTTCGAAGGCTGCCATCGCTGCTTCGTCGCCGGTGAGGCCCAGTGCCTCGACTTTTTTAAAGGCCCCGAGCATCCGTTCGTAGTCGCTTGGCAGGACTTTGTAGAACTTAGGTAACTCCTCATTCCAATTTTCCAATAGGGATTTTCCCCTCGGCGAATCGGTATAAGCGACGTGTTGTTCGATGGTGGATTTCACCAACGCGATGTCCTCATCGCTGCTCTCGATCAGCCGGTAAAGGTTGACCATTTCGTGGTTCAGGCGCTTTCCGAATTGCCCGTCGATGTCGTAAACGTAGGCCACGCCACCGGACATGCCTGCGGCGAAATTTCGGCCGGTTTCCCCGAGCACGATCACTTGGCCGCCGGTCATGTATTCGCAGCCATGGTCGCCCACGCCTTCCACCACAGCGGAGGCGCCGGAGTTCCGAACGCAGAACCGCTCACCGGCGATACCGTTGAAAAACGCTTCGCCACTGGTCGCACCATAGAGCGCGACGTTGCCGATGATGATGGCTTCCTCCGGCTTGAAGCGGGCGCCGCGAGTCGGGTAGATGATGATTTTCGCGCCGGAAAGTCCCTTGCCGACGTAGTCATTCGCATCGCCTTCCAGCCGAAAGGTCATTCCCGGCGGGGTAAACGCGCCGAACGATTGGCCCGCACTGCCGGTGAACTTGAGCTCGATGGTGTCTTCCGGCAGCCCTTTCGCCCCGTATTTTCGGGAAATTTCGCTGCCGGTGATGGTGCCGACCACGCGGTTGACATTCACAATTGGCAGCTCGACCCGGACTTTTTCACCGCGCTCGATGGCCGGTTTGCAAAGCGTGAGAAGATGCGTGTTGTCCAGCGCATCCTTGAGACCGTGATCCTGAGCGAGCTGTTTGTAGCTGCCGACGTGATCGCCCACGTCCGGCTTGTGGAAGATGCTGGTGAGATCCACGCCCTGCGCTTTCCAGTGCTCGGTCGCCTCATTGGTATCGAGGCACTCCACGCGCCCGACCATTTCATTGATCGTGCGGAAACCCAGTTCCGCCATGATTTCGCGATACTCCATGGCGATGAACGTCATGAAATTCACCACATGCTCCGGCTTGCCCTCGAAATTCCTGCGCAACTCAGGATCTTGCGTCGCGATGCCGACCGGGCAGGTATTTTTTTGACAAACCCGCATCATCAAGCAGCCCACGGTGACCAACGGTGCGGTGGCGAAGCCAAATTCCTCGGCTCCCAGCAATGTTGCGATCGCGACATCCCGGCCAGTTTTCAGCTGGCCGTCCGTTTCCAAGGTCACCCGGCTGCGGAGGTCGTTGAGGAGTAAAATCTGGTTGGTTTCCGCGAGGCCGAGTTCCCACGGCGCTCCGGCATTGAAGATCGAGGACGAGGGCGAGGCCCCGGTGCCACCGTCGTGACCGGAAATCAGGATCACATCGGCATGGGCCTTGGCGACTCCGGCGGCGATGGTGCCGACGCCGACTTCTGCCACTAACTTGACATTGATCCGGGCCCGAGTGTTCGCGTTTTTCAGGTCGTGAATCAGCTCGGAGAGGTCTTCGATGGAGTAGATATCATGGTGCGGTGGCGGTGAAACCAGGCCGACACCTGGAGTCGAATAGCGCACCTTGGCGATCCATGGATAGACCTTGGAGCCGGGCAATTCGCCGCCTTCACCGGGCTTCGCACCTTGGGAAATCTTGATTTGGATCTCATCCGCATTGACCAGATACTCACCCGTCACGCCGAACCGACCTGAGGCGACCTGCTTGATGGCGGAGCGTTTGCTGTCGCCATTTTCCATCGGCACGTAGCGGGAGGCATCTTCGCCACCCTCGCCGGTGTTCGATTTCCCGCCGATGCGGTTCATCGCGATGGCCAGCGTTTCGTGGGCTTCCTGCGAGATCGAGCCCCACGACATGGCACCCGTTTTGAAGCGCTTGGTGATCGCTTCGATCGACTCAACTTCCTCAATCGGCACCGGCTTGCGGTTGCTCTTGAACTTCATCAGCCCCCGCAGCGTCGAAAGATTCTCGCTCTGGTCGTTGACCTTTTTGGCATACTGCTTGAAGACTTCGTAGCTGTTAGTGCGGGTCGCTTTTTGCAGCAGGTGGATGGTTTCCGGGTTGAAAAGATGGTATTCGCCATCGCTGCGCCACTGATAGACGCCGCCGGTGTCGAGCGCGGCTTCCTCGGCCTCGATGTGGCGATCCGGGAAGGCGACGCGGTGGCGGAGCAGGGCTTCTTCTGCGACTTTATCGATGTCTGAGCCCTCACAACGGCTGGAAGTGCCGGCGAAATACTTGTTCACCAAGTCGGTGCTGAGGCCGATGGTCTCGAAAACCTGCGCCCCACGGTAGGACGCGATGGTGGAAATCCCCATCTTCGCCATCGTTTTCACCACGCCTTTGATCGAGGCTTTTAGGAAATGGTAAGTCGCCTTTTCCAAGGTCATCTCGAGCGTCTCATCCGCGATCATTTGGTGCAGCGACTCGAAGACCATATACGGATTGATCGCGTCCGCACCGTAGCCGATGAGGGTCGAAAAATGGTGGACTTCGCGTGCTTCGCCGGTCTCGAGGACCACTGAGCAACGCTTGCGAGTGCCCTTGCCGACGAGGTGGTGATGCAGCCCGCCCATCAGCAGCAGCGTCGGGAAAGCGGCGTGCGCCTTGTCGATACCACGGTCTGAGAGGATCAAAATATTCGCCCCACCGGCGATTGCGGCGTCCGCTGCGGCGCAAATTTGGTCGAACGCTTCCTCCAGCCCGTCTCCGCCTTGGTCGGCTGGGAACAGCGCGTCGAGAGTGACGGACTTGAAGCCGCTGAGCGAAATTTCGCGCAAGCGGGCGAGCTCTTCGTTGTCGATGAGCGGGCTGTCGAGGCGGACCATCCGGCAGCTCGACGGGCCGGGTGCGAGGATATTCCCCTCCGAGCCGATGAAGGTCTCGGTGGAGGTGACAAGCTCCTCACGGATGCAGTCGAGCGCCGGATTGGTGACCTGGGCGAAGATCTGCTTGAAGTAGTGGTAGAGGTGCTTCGGCTTGCTGGAGAGTACGGCGAGCGGAGTGTCATTCCCCATCGAGGAAATCGGCTGATTTCCCGTGATGGCGGTCGGCGCGAGCAGGGTCCGCAAGTCCTCGTAAGTGTAACCGAAGGCGAGCTGACGGGCGAGAATCCGCTCAGGCTCAACGGCATGGGCCGCTTTCGCTGCGGGCAAATCCTTGAGCGTGACCCGGTTTTCATCCAACCACTGCCGATACGGTTTCGCTGCACACACTCGCTGTTTGACCTCTTCGTCGGGCACGATCCGGCCTTCCTTCATGTCCACGAGGAACATTTTCCCGGGTTGCAGGCGGCCCTTTTGGACGATGGAAAGCGGGTCGAGATCCGGCACCACGCCCACTTCGGAGGCCATGATGACGAGATCGTCATCGGTAACATAATAGCGACTCGGGCGCAGGCCATTGCGGTCGAGCACCGCGCCGATTTGCTGGCCGTCTGAAAAAGTGATCGAAGCCGGGCCATCCCAAGGCTCCATCATGCAGGCGTGAAATTCATAAAACGCCCTCTTCTCATCATCCATCATCGTGTGGCGCTCCCAGGGCTCTGGGATCATCATCATCATCGCGTGGACCAGATCGTAGCCGCCATAATGGAGAAATTCTAAGCAGTTATCGAATCGCGCGGAGTCCGAGCCGTCCTCGTTGATCACCGGGAACATGTTCTCGATGTCCGTGCCGAAGGCGTCTGACTCACAAAGCGCTTGGCGGGCCTTCATCGCGTTCGCATTTCCCGTCACCGTGTTGATTTCGCCGTTGTGGGCGATGAAACGGTTCGGGTGGGCGCGGGACCAACTCGGGAAGGTATTCGTCGAGAAGCGAGTGTGCATCAACGCCAGCGCGGACTCGAAGTCAGGATCGAGGAAATCCGGGAAATACTCGGACAATTGGCAAGGCGTGAGCATGCCCTTGTAGATCATCGTCCGGGCCGAAAGACCGGTGACGTAGTGGTAATCCGCGCCGGGGAAATTGTTGCCCTTATTGCCATGGACGTCGCGGAACTGGTGCGGGACTTGGTTGGTGCGGATCAAATTCCCGACCTGCTTGCGGATCACGTAGAGCGTGGTTTCAAACACCATCGGGTCGGTGATGTCGTCGCTTTTTCCGATAAACACCTGCTTGATGTTCGGCTCATAGCGGCCGGAAGTTTTCCCCAAGATCGAGCTCTTCACCGGCACGGTCCGCCAGCCGAGGAATTTCTGCCCCTGCTCGCGGATGACATTTTCGAAAACCTGCATCGCCACCTCGCGGACCGCGGCATCCGGCGAGAAAAACACCAATCCCGAGCCATAATCACCCTCGGCAGGCAGCTCCACGCCCTTCGCCGCCATCTCGCGGCGTAAAAATTTATCCGGCATCTGGATCAACATCCCCGCGCCGTCGCCCGTCGCCGGATCTGAGCCACTGGCCCCGCGGTGGTCCATGTGCTCGTTCATCGTCAACGTTTTAAGCACGATGTCATGCGAGCGCTTGCCCTTGAGATGGGCGATGAAACCGACGCCACACGCG
>JAYUHS010000135.1:0-1524 GCA_043766715.1 Luteolibacter sp. | reverse complement strand
GCTTGGACATGCGCCACCGCCTCCCCGACCTTTCAGTCGGTTTGGCGGCATCGTTGCGGTCGATGCCGACCGCCTGACGTGAGGTTTCTTACTTCCCCGTCCACCGGAGTGGACGTGTAAAGCCAATCGCTGAAAATCCGTTTGGGCAAGATGAAAGATCAGAAAACGCGGATCTTGGTCATCCGCCGCACGACTACGGCCTATTCCCGTTAGTAAAACACTCCAGTTTTGTTCGAGTCGGATGATTTATCCCAGCACCAAGTCTAATCGCCCCCACGCAAACCAAGGCAAGACTTCGATGATATTCCGATTCCGCCGAGCGACCCATTTCATAACCCATTCTAAAACAAAGAATCCTCATTCCACCCATCGCTCCCTCAACCATTCTTTACTTTTAACCTATACAAACATTACCTCCGATTTTGATTACATCTCCTGCTTGTGGGGCGTCAGATTTTTTGGTTTCTATCCATCGTCCAGTCACCGGGAAGGACCTCCTTTCCTCTGACCGGTTATTTCCTCACCCCACACCTCCATCACCATGCCTTACACCAATATCGACGCCACCGTCACTGATAGCCAACGCACCGCCGTTTTCACTGCCATCGCCAACATTGAATCCAGCCTGACCTTCCTGATCAATCTCACCGCGCAGGAGCGCCAGAGCTTGCCCAAGATGGGTTCCTCCAGCCAAGCGTTCGTCTCCAAGGCGCTGGAAATCGCCGCGAATAATCCTCAATTCATCCCGCCGTACGCAGACATCCCGGCGATGCAAAAGGACTACGACCTCGCACTCCGGCTTCAGGGCATCGAAATGCAGCTCGCCTCGCTCCATGAGAAGGTTTCCGACACCAACCTCGCGGCCGGGTCCGAGGCTTACATCACCGGCCTGACGATTTACAACTCGCTCAAAGCAGCGGCAAAAGTGAGCGTGCCAGGGGCCAAAGCACTCGCGGCGGAGCTGGCAGAGCGTTTCGCCCAAGTTTCCGCGACCCCGGCCACCCCGACGCCCACGCCAATGTGACACCGTTTTTATAACCCACTGGACTCCAATGAGCCGCCAACCGAAGTCAAAGGTTGGCGACTCTATTTTTTAGTCAAAAAAGTCGTTCTCAACCGCTGCCGACCCCCACTTGCGAAGTGGGGGGGTCCACTTGCGAAGTGGGGGCGTCCACCTCCGAAGTGGGGGGGGCCACTTCCGAACTGCGATGACGCGGTTCTGAACTCGGATGTCGCAGTTCGGAACTCCGAAATCTGAGTTTTTTACTCGGATGGCCGAGTTCCGAAGTGGCACCCCCCACTTCCGAACTCCGATCACGCAGTCCAAAGCTCCGACCGAGCAGTTCGGAACTGCTCAATCGCGGTTCTTAAGTAGTCGATCGCAGGTTTGAAGTGGGGGCAAGGACGGAAGGTGGTTTTAGCGTTTCGGGAGTGTAAGAAATTCTGTGTAAGCGCTTTCCGGTGGTGCATCCAATCACCGAAAAAACACCGCACATGAAATCCTCTATCAAAGACAAGCTCCTC
>JAYUHS010000134.1:0-11279 GCA_043766715.1 Luteolibacter sp. | reverse complement strand
AACAATTGATCCAGTTCATTGACTCTTTTCTCCAGTTTTTTGTCACGCTTCACACCGCACACCAGACGACTTACTGATGCAGAATGGCCCATGTGTAGTCGGGTGGCAATCCAATCGAACCCTACCGCCGTCTTCCTTCTCAGCAACGTCGCTAGAATCGCCTTGCGCTCGTCGCCCTTTCGCAATTGCGCCAACTCGACCGCACCCGTCGGCAGTCCCAGATCCGTCGTACACGCCAGAACCAGCCGCTCGGCATCCTTCTCCCCGTGATCCTTCCGCACACACTCGGACTTGCTGTGTTTCCGCGCCTTGACGCCTTTCACCTAGTCCACCAAATCTAGCAACCGGTCACGAAATGTCTCCGCTCCCAGATACCAACCGCACCGCAAGGCATCCTGCGCTTTCGGGTCGATTTCTCCGTCGTTATTTAACGCCCGTGCCTCGAGCCATTCGACATAAGCGCGACGCCCCCGCCCGCTTTCCGCAAGATTAAAGGACTTTAGCACCCGTTCCATGTCCAACCACGGCGGCCCTTTGCCTTTCGCATAGCATGATAGACTGCTCCACCGACAGCCCGATAGATTATCTAACTTACCTCCCGCCAGCCTTGCACGCGCCGGATTGAGATGAATGTAATCCGCCACGATTCGGAAGTAATGGCTATCGGCATCACTGCCATTGACCGGCACCGACTTGTAACGCCCTTGAAACACATGCCCTTGGCGTCCACGGGCGCGGTTCCAGCCTTGGCTGAAAACTCCGAGTAACCACTTCATGCCCGCCACCAGATTCGGTTGCGGCGTTTTGAGTAAGAGATGGAAATGATTACCCATCAGCACCCATGCATGGATCCGCCAACCACAACTGCTACACGTTTCTCCCAGCCGTTTGAGAAAAACCAAGCGGTCATCGTCGGTTTCAAACACCGTCTTCCCGCCATCGCCACGAGCCATGACGTGATACACCGCTCCCGGATACTAGAATCTCAACGACCGTTCCATGCCAGCTTCTCTGCCACTTCCACCACCGCGTCAATTTATTTGTGATGATGCGCGGACTGGTACCAGAGATGATCTGTTCAAGGAATATCCAGTGCTCCGCCTGCCCACTCTGGGATAGCCCAACCTTTTCGATACACTCCATATTGACGCCATGTCCCCGGTCCCTCAGAATCCGAATATGATTTTTCAGCCAACGCATCGAGTTCAGAATCGTTAATCGCGGAAGTAAGTCGATACAACAATGCATAAGAAACGTCTGACGCTTTCTTACTCAAATAAATATCACGTAGATATTTTTTTAACTCAGGTGGATCACCATATTTAAGGTGTAAAGCCATAACAATCTCATCCACTGTGTTACTGTAGCTTTTTACTTTTAGCAACGCAACAAGGCGATCTTTAGCTTCCACAGTTCCCTCATTTGCCAAGTAATCCACCGACGTTCCACCGCCAGCTGCGATATATTCGTCATGGTATTTTTGGTCTCCAGTAAGACGCCACAATCCCCACAAGGTTGCTCCGCGTTTCGGGCCATCGCCCTTACGCATAAAATATTTGTTTGCGTAAGCCTTTAACAACGGCTCTATAGCTTCCTGAATTTTATATTCATTGACGATGCCAATGTAGTCAAAAACGGCACCATGCTCTTTAAGTAATGGGATGATTTCTTCCGGGAGTTTTGGATTTTTGAGTCGGAGAAGCTCATCGAAAAGCCTTTTCTCTTTCGTTCTTTCGTATAGTTTCCAAACTGCATCTGATATTTCCTGAGATGGATATTGCGAAAGAATGGAAGCGACTCCAAGTCGGATGTCATATGAATCCTCCTCAGTCTTCGGTTCGATTAACGGACCTAAGCGCGCCATGATTTTCAAGAGACAGGCGGTTGCTTCATCCGTAGCAGTTCTTGATCGAAGAAACGCAGATGCCACAGCACCCGCAATCGATTCATTTTCATGCTGCAAAAAAGGTGTCAAATCATGCAATATTGGACGAGGATCCCCGGTAAAGCGATCCATTAGATCAATCATTCGCGCACCAAAAGTTTTTTTATCGTTAATGCTAGCTGCCTTGAACAAATCATCGCGAATCTGTGCAGCTTCTTCTTCGAGCTTAAGTTCGTCATTTCTTTTGATTTTTTTCACGATCTTTTCCTTATCTAGCTCTTCCGTTGGTTCGGATTCGCGCGCTACACGTTCACGCACAGCGGATGACTTTTCCACTTGCGGTTGACTTGCGATTTCTCGTTTTTGAAAGATTAGCCAAACTGCGCCAATCAATAGAATGAGAGAGATAGATATCAGGATAATAGAGCGTTTCATAAAACTTTCTTTTTTTGCTATCGAATTGACGGGGCGATTGGAGGTTCCGGCCAAGCTCCCGAGGTGCTTTCGACAAAGCTACTAAGGTGCCCATCCATTTTTAGAACACCATTTTTCAAGCCTTGGAATTCACCGATAGAACTACGGGTGTAAATATTCAGATTATTAAACACTGAGATTCCAGGTGTTGACGCTGGAGCGTAGGGTGACCGACTCACTGTCACCTTTGGGGTTTGCAGACTCGTATCAAACTTCCACTGAACGGTAGTGGATGTCCTGCCCATCAATTGCACTTCGCCTTGCGGGTCGAGCTGAAGAATGACTTCGGAGAATATCCACGGTGCGTCCTTGCCAAACTGGCGATAGCTTGCTTGTTGCCCCTTGAGGCCGATGCGTGCGCTGGCAAAGCCGGACATCGACTTGCCATCCGCTGAGTAGTTAATGGAGCCATTGTGGGGACTGGGTTCTGCAGGCTCTGTCGTGAGATTTATCAGCATGTCTTTCCATGGAATTGGAAATCCGCTCACAGCACCAATCTCCCCCGTGAGAAATCCACCTTTGAGCTTGGTGGGACCTATATCTGCGATGTGCGGAAATTCCCGCGAGGCTGGATTCTCGATTTTTCCTTGAGCATCTACAAGGAAGCGCGCTTGGAATCGTTGAAGAAAGCGGTATTGTTTACTACCAAAAACTTCGGGTAGGCTCTCGCCATTAGGAGTTTCTGCTGTGGAAGTGGTGAGTGTATCGGGTAGTACTGGTGTATCCGAATTCGTATTGAGTAAGTGCTGGATCATCCAATAGCGCTGGGACGAAGTGATGGTTCCCACAGCCCCTCTCAAGTTCAACCCGTAAGATTTAGTAGCGGGTCCTCGCGAAAGGGGTGGTAAAACGGGTGCTGCAATTCCGGGAATACCGCCGGACCAGACTCCAGTCCACGCTTCGGCAGATTTAGATGGAAAGATGGTAATGGATGGGCGAATCGTCGCATACAATTGAGCTTCCACGATGGTAGGCAGTAGCCCCGCTGTCGTGCTGAGGGTGCCGCTCAAGTCATCCGCGATGGCATCTGCCCATGTGGCGAGTGCTGCGCCGGTAGGTTCATCCACATCGTGAGTATGAGTTTGGACAATCTGGCCGATCACTAGGACTTGATCTGATCGATAGCCGACGCGGATGCACTGCACCTCAACCTCGGTGTCGTAGAGATTACAAGTGATGCGATAAGTGCCAGGTTTCCATTTCAACCATTTGTCGAACGATGGGTCGGTACAACCATCGCTCGCGATGCGCCAGGAATTTTTGCCTAAGCCACTGGGACCCGGAATGAACTCACCGCTAACAATATTCTCGGCTTTCCAAGTAATTGGCTGGTCTAGGAACATGCCTCCTGGTAAACGCCACTCGATCATATCTCCCGAATTTGGACCTGCATAGACCTCCGGTTTGCAGGCGCGGTAGGGCTTCATCTGCCCCCATTGGTTGCTCATGACATCACGATCCACAACACTTACCTCCACCGGGACAAGGTTAACGTCCGATGACCACCCATCCACTATCGGCATACTGAGTTCAAACCATTCACTGAAGATCCTTCCCTTGGGGATTTGGATTGTCAACGATTCCACCGACCGCGTCTGGAAAAGAAGACCTTTTGTGTAGTCGTTGATCGTTATTACCTTCAAATATTTCTCCACTAGCGGCTTGTGGTCGGCGCTGGTGGCCATGACGCGGAACCTTGTTTGTTTGATGGCCCCGCCGCAACCTTTGTAATCAATGTATCTTGAGTAGTCCTTTTCCCATTTACTGAAATTTGAATAACCGTTGTAACAGTGGTGGGCGGGGATATGGTCATCGTCAGCCCAATAATAGTTCGCTCTCGGGAGAGAAGGCCACTCGTCAAAGCCCGAGCCAGACATGCTCGATGACTCCCATGGCACTGAATCGATGCGGGATGCTAAGTAGGCCGGAGTCATATCGGCAATAGAACCAACAATATAGGGGTTCATCCTTATCCCTACAGCATAGTGTATCCGAACCTCTTCAATGGACGGATACCAAATTGGAATAACGGCAGCCTGAAAGTAGTTAGAACGCGATTGTGGCTCTACCAAGAAACCTGTGACTGGCGAAGGGACGGCGGCACTAAGGATGAGCATGGCGGCCAATTCGCTGGCGGAAATCCCATCTCCCGTATAATCGTTGGCCGCATCTAGATCGCCCGCCTGAAGACCGGCCATGTAGGTTCCCCAGATGGCTGGATCCGGCTGGTTTGCCAAAAATTGCCTTGCCAGATGTTTCTCGAGATCGTCGGGAATGGTGTCGCCATCGCTATCGATCTTGATGGTCGGATTCGTGAAATTTACCAGCGCCTCATCCCCATCAGAAACGCCGTCTCCATCGCTGTCGCGAGACGAAGGATTGGTTCCCATTGCTTGCTCCTGAAGATTGGAAAGTCCGTCGCCGTCGCTATCGACAATCGGCCCGCTTAAAACATCGTCTCCAGGAGTCGGTAAGATCCGGCCGTCCCAAATGGTCACATTGCCCGTGAAGCTTATCCTCCAATTAGAGCAGTGCCTGAGGAGGCCTGAAACCGGTTTGTACCAGTCGTTGATGGTGACAGAGCCGATGACGAGAGCGTTAGAATCACGGACATTGAATTTTAGACCCAAGTTGGAGACTGGGACCATTTCGATCTGTGACGGTGTGATTCCTGGGCCGAAGGTTAGTTGGTTAGCGACGGTGGGGTCAGTTTCGCTTATGGGGTCGGAGATGATATCATTACCGTCGGCGAGGTTCCATTGATACACATCGCTACCGGTGCCGCCTCGAAGATCATCGTTGCCGAGCCCACCGATGAGGGTATCGTCACCCATTCCGCCAGTGAGTGTGTCGTCACCCACACCGCCGTCGAGCGTGTCGGCACCTTCTAAGCCAAATAAAGTGTCATTTCCGGCAGCACTTTGAAGATTGTCTGCATCGGCAGTGCCTGATAGCGTATCGAGTCCTGGGGTCCCCAATGTCCTGCCATCCCACCCAGTAGCGCTACTGGTAAATGCAATTCGCCAATTCGCCGATTGATTCAGTCCGATGCCAAAGCTTGTGTACCAATCATTGATAATAACTGAACCGACGATAATATTACCGGGGTCACGAACTTGAAACTTCACAGCAGATGCAGAAATAGCAATCACCTCGACCTGTGTAGGATTGATCCCTGGGCCAAAGAGAAGTCGGTTCTCAGCGGCGGTGGTGATTTCACTGGTTAAGTCCGAAATGACATCGTTTCCATCGCCCAAATTCCATTGATAGACATCACTACCGGGGCCTCCGCTAAGGTCATCGTTACCGGGACCACCGATGAGGGTATCGTCACCCATACCGCCGTCGAGTGAGTCGTTTCCAAGATTCCCGAGGAGCGTTTCATTGAAATAAGAACCGGTGATGACATCGTCTCCCGCTCCGGCATCGAAGGTCGGGCCGTTTGTTGTGTGTAAGCCGAATAAGTCGATAGTGTCTGGGCCGTTAGTGCCCATATATTTGATTTTGTCGGTGAGAATAGTTTGCGTTCCTTGATCGTTTTGGGCCATGATCGCTAGTCTGTTTCTAATCGATGAAGGGGAGATGAGATACCAATTCTTAATGGTAATACTTCCATTTTTAGAGAGATCTGCTGGATCGCTAATATTAATGCGTAGATGACTGGGAGCGACAAAATCGTAGGTGAAATTGGTGTCAAGGGTAGTGCCGCAGAGTCTGAGTAGCGTGTATTGATCATCCGATGCGATCTCTTCTAGAGTGTCATTTCCATCTCCCCATTGGTAATAGTATGTATCCGCTCCGAGTCCACCTTGGAGGAGGTCATTTCCAGCTAAGCCGCGAAGATTGTCACCTGCACTGGTTCCGGCTAGAGTCTCACTAGTTACACCACCAGTGAAACCTTGGTATAACGGAGTGTAAGGATGGTCATCGCCAAAGATTTTACCGTTCCAAACAGTCCCATCGGCAAAATGTAATCTCCAACGGCTACTTGTATAGATATTGGTCGTGCTGGCCTTAACGTTCCACTTTGCAAGCACAATACTGCCAGAAGCCGGTGCTAGGATTTCAAATTTTATGGCACCTTCATCTCCAGCGTAGTTTGCCAGATAGGAAGACTTAATCATCGCCGGAGTGATCCCATTCCCAAAATACAGGTCGGAATAGTCTGCTAGGGTCTCGTTCGGTTCGAAGATACCTTTGTAGTCGGTGATCACCTCGTTACCGTCGCCGAGATTGTAGTAATAGGAATCCTTGCCCGAGTCACCATTCAGTAGGTCGTTACCGGTGCCACCGGTGATCACGTCGTTACCGCCACCGCCGAGGAGTGTGTCATCACCTGCATTTCCATTCAATAAATCGTCTCCATCGAGACCGAAAAGAGAGTCATCTCCAGCGGTTCCCACAAGGGTGTCGTTGCCGGAAGTCCCCAGAGGCAGGACTGTAAGTCGGATGCTGCGCGAGTAGAGAATGGGGCTAGCGGCGGTTTTGCGGAATTGGAGTAGTGCATCACGGGTGCCGGGTTGAAGGGCTGCTGCTTGGAAATTGAGTTCCCACGATAATGGGTTGCCACTGGTGACGGCGGCGGTGGTGGTGACCCAAGGTGCCGGAGTGACCGAAGGGGCCGCAAAACGGAGTGATAATGGTGCGAGACTATGCACTGCGATTCCTTGCTGACCGCCAGCATACCAAGAGGCTGCAAGCCCATCACTTCCTGAGCTATTCTGAATACCGGAAAGATAACCACTCACATAGGATCCACTCGAAGTCAGGGGCATCGATTTATAGTTAAAACGAATCGATCCGTCTGCATAGATGACTGCTTGGAACGTGGGCCGACTGTCGAAACCGTAGTGCTTTACTTGTTCCCACTGAATGACGGCGTAGGTGGGGAATGTCTTAAAATAGATATCTCCGAGAACATGGGGTTCGAGGTATTGCTCGTAGGGGGCAAGCAGTGCGAGTGAGCCCGCAGGATTTGGCAAGGCGGTGCGGAAATCGCGTGGGAATGGGTCTCCGGGTGCGACGAGGGTGGCGTAACCCTGACCGCTAATGAATAGCTGGGTGTAGGGAGTGCCATAGAACGGGAATGAAAATCCAATCGGACGCTGCACCGTGGCGTAGGCACTGGACTTGAAGGCGGTGAGATTTTCTCCCGTGGTGCTGATATCAATCCACTCGTAGGCGGGGCCGCCGGCGATGTTTGAGGATTTGAGTTCGTAGGGGGCTGAGGCGGGGATGTTGCCAGTGAGGCTGAGTTGGTAGGAATTTGCTGGGGTGAGGTTTGGCAGGGTTTGCGGGACGCGGAGATTGGTGGTGCCTTGGTGAGCAGTGACGGCGAGGGGCGGGATGAGGGAGGCGGGGTCGAGCGGGTTGGTGGACTGGGCGAGTTCTTGCCAGTCGCTTTGGCCGTCGGCGTCGGTATCGAGGAGGCGGGGGTTGGTGTTATTTTGATATTCGACGAGGTTGGTGAGTTCGTCTTGATCGGGATCGCCAGCGGCAGGGAGCGAGGCCGCGGCGACGCCACCGACTTGGGAGAGACGCCAGGTGGCCCAGTCGTCTGGGATGCCGTCGGCGTTGGTGTCGGCATTCGAGTTGGGATTGGTGTTGGCGGTGTATTCACCGAGGTTGGTGACCTTATCGCCATCGGGGTCTGCGGTGGCGGTTTGGGCGAGATTGCCAAATTTCTGGATTTCCCATGAGTCTAGCAATCCGTCGCCATCGGAGTCTGGATTTACCACTTGCACGGCGGCGACGGCAGTGGCGACGACGCTGGTGTTTCTGAGAGAAAGCGTGACGTTCGCGGTAGCGATGGAGGTGGCAGGCGATTTGTAATAAATGGACACCGATCCTTGGGCATTCGAGGTGGTGGTGACAGTCTGTAAGGTGAAGGCTCCGGCTGCAGAGGGATCGAGTGCGCCTTGATTCGTGGCGGGTAGGGTGATGGCGACGGTGACCGGGGCATTTGCGAGGGCGAGGCCTGATGAATTTTTCACCGTGAAGACCAGTGCTTGCGGGGTGACGGCTGAGAGGCCGATGGACTGATTATTGCCACTGGCGACGGCCAAGGTGGGAACGAGGCCGTTGTAGTAGTCTTGGGGATTGGTGGCGTTGGTAAACTCGGTCAGGTTTGAGCGGCCGTCGCCGTCGGGATCACCGGCGGCGGTTTGGGCGAGATTGCCGAAATTGGCGATTTCCCATGCGTCTGGCAGACCATCGGCGTCCGTATCCGGGTTCACTGCGATGGTGAAGGTGGCAGGGAGTGAGGTAGTGGCATTGCCGTCGAGGTCGGTGGTTTTGGCGTAGGCTTGGTAACTGCCAGCGGCGAGGGAGGTGAGCGGCGCGGTCCATGGGGCGCTGGTCTTGGTGGTGTGGAGGGTGCCTTGGAGGTAGAACTCGGTTTTTGAAAGGGTGGCGGGGCCTTGGGGATCGGCGACGGTGGCGGTGAGAGTGGCGGCGCCGGGGGCATTCGCGGTGGTGACGGCGGCGGCGAGGGAAACGGTCGGGAAACCGGGGAGGGTTTTGATTTGCGTGACGGCGACGGGCAGCTTGGTGAAGACGGTGGTGGAGGTGGTGCCATTGGCAAGTAGGCCGTTGGCATTGCTACCCCAGACGTAGATGGTCCCGTCCTTGGCGACGGCGGTGCTGAAGCCGGGGTAGCCATTGATGCCACCGGCGGAAACGCGGGAAATGTTCGCGAGATCGGCGGTGTTGGCGGGGTTGCGGACTTTAACTGCGTATTTTTTATCGATGGTGGTGTTGTCGCCGAGGGCGCCGGTGGCATTGCTGCCCCATGCCCAGACGTTTCCTGCACTATCGAGGGCCAGCGTGTGGCCAGCACCGCAGGAAATCTGGCTAATACCGCTGAGCTGACTGTAAGTGGTGCCGACGAGCTTCTGGACTTGCACCGGATAGGTCGCGGTGCCGGTGATGGCGCCATTGTCACCGAGGCGGCCGGCGACGCGATTTCCGAAGGTCCAGACCGAGCCTTGCAGCGTCGCATCGCCGGTTTTCCAACGGACGATGGCTGCGAAATCATCGCCACTCTCGACGTCCCATGCGTCGGTCAGGTCGGTGGTGGCGTTGAGTTTGGCCTTCACCGCGTAGGCTTGGGCGGTGGCGCTGCCAATGCCGAGATTCCCGCTGGCGTTGTTACCCCAGACCCAGACTTTTCCGAGCGCGGCGGCGGTTTCCAGAGCACAAGCCTCGCGAGCCAGGGCGAAATCCTTGCCCAGGGCGATGTCGCGGATGCCGCTCAACTCGACGGTGGAGGTCGATTTCGCGCGGCTTGCAAATTTCCGACTTCCGGCGGCGGTCGCTCCATTCGCGAGGCGTCCGTTTGCTTGATTTCCCCAAGTCCTAACGAAGCCACCGGACTCCAGCGCGGCGGAGAACTCCAGTCCGGCGGCGACCTTGGTGCAGCCGGTGAGGTAGTCGGTGAGGGTGGCGCTTTTCACCACCTTCAAGGCGTAGGGCACAGTCGTCGCCGTGCTGGAATTCCCCGCCTCGCCGAAGGTATTCGCGCCGTAGCCCCAGACGCTGCCCGAGACATCCACCATCAAGCCATGATTGGCACCGGAAGCGATGCGGGAAGCCGTGGTAAAAGCAGAAGTGGCCGAGAATCTCGCCAACGCTGGGGCGAGGACGTCTGTCGTGGCGACCGAGCCGTTTGACAAGCGCCCGGAGGCTTGATTTCCCCAACTGTAAACTTGGCCATTCGTCACCAAGGCGAACAGGAACTGCGAGCCTGCCGCCACATCTCCAGTGAGATCGAAGGTGGTGGAGGCCGTGGTGCTGGCGACGGCACCGTTGAAGGCCTTGGCCTTGAGAGTCATGTTTTGCGCCACGACCACGGTCTGGCCGGAGACGACCACTGGATCATAAATCGTCGGTTCCGCACCGGTGACCGTGTAGCGGATGGTCGCGCCAGCCGTCGGACAGGTGACGACCACCGAGAATTTCGTCAGCGAGGTGCCAGAAACGGGTAGAAATGTGGGAGTCGCCACCGTTTGTGCCCAAGCGGCGGGCAGCAGCGACACAACGAATAAGAGCAACCACAGCGCCAGCCGTGGAGTTTGGGTCACACCAAATTGTGGGGATTTCATCAATTTGAACTCGGAAAACAGCCGAAAATCTAATTTCCAATCGGGAGAATCGGAAATCTTTTAACGGCTCGTAACAGCCCAGAGCCGTTAGGATCTGTCAATTTACAAATTCGCCGAAGTTAGGGGACGGTCTCAAACCCGCGGCCCCACGGACGATAAAAGCCCAGCCTGCCGTGAGGAGAGCGAGGCGTTTGTGGCGGTTCTTGACGGGCGTGCTTTAGAAATCGGGAGGAAACGGTGAAACGGAAGCTCTGAGCTTGGCCGCCCGGCGTGCCAAAGGGCGTGAAGTAACGGAAGAGTGACTGAAAATCATCGACTTAAAACAAAACGAAGGCTTCCAGCGTGCGTTAGCGATGCTCCAGCTTGCGTGAGCGAGGGTCCAGCATGCGTGAGCAGTCTTCCAGCATGCGTGAGCAATCTTCCAACTCGCGTGAGCGGTTCTCCAGCCTGCGTGAGCAGTCTTCCAGCTTGCGTGAGGAACGTTCCAACGTGCGTGAGCGTTCTTCCAGCGTGCGTGAGGGAGGTTCCAGCCTGCGTGAGCGATCTTCCAGCCGACGTGAGCGATTCTCCAACTACCGTGAGGAACGTTCCAGCGTGCGTGAGTGATCTTCCAACGTACGTGAGAGATGTTCCAGCCGACGTGAGTGTTGTTCCCGCTGACGGATGGTCCTTTCGCAATGCGCACTTGAGAGGCGGCGAAGAAATGATCCGTTTTGGATTCGAGAGTGTAAGTTTTTTTGTGTAAATGTTTTCTCGGCGATTGATGTTAGTGGTTCGGAGGGATGCGGTCGGAGAACTCGATGGTGAGGTAGCTGAGG
>JAYUHS010000133.1:0-1529 GCA_043766715.1 Luteolibacter sp. | reverse complement strand
GCCGAGCAGTTTCGCTTGGTCTTGTGCCGACAGGTGGCTGCGGAGTAGCGCAACAAATCCTAACTGGTGCTCCTTCTTGATCTCTTCATCTGAATATTTTTCTAAAACTTGGACCCGCTGTTCCTCGGCCATGGTGCCGAGGCTGCGGGCGGCAGCGGCCGGATCGGTGTCGAGCAAGGCATCAAAGAGTGCGCCTTCAATTTTTTCGCGGATATCACTTTTCCCATCCACGGACTTGCTTTCGAACCGGCCTTTAGCAAGCTGCTCCGCAAACCAAGCGGCGGCTCTCACCGGGTCTTTTTCCGCCCATTTCTTGGTGACCTCGGCAAGTCGCCAACCCATTCCGAAAGTGTGATCACCGAGGAAATCCATGTAGCCGGTGAGGGCGGTCTCGGGGTCTTTCGCCACCAGCATCATGAGTAGCCTGTCCATGAGAAGCCAGTGGAATGATGCGGAGAGGCCGAGGGTGCCGACGTTCTCCAGCGCGGCACTCAGCTCTGCCACGCTCAATTTCTCGAAACGCTGCGTGAGGCACTCCATCTCTTTCAGATCGTAGTTCTCCTGCAAAGCCTCGCACTGAGCGGCGATTTTCTTCCAGTCGAGCGGCTCGTTGGCCTGCGCGGCCTCTGCTGGGGGCTGTGCTTTGTCTTGGGAGGTGGGTTTAGCGGGATTAAGTTCGGGATTTGGACTCGATGAACGGGCCGCAGTGATGTTTTTCTGCAACTGGGTGTTCGTTTCCTTCACTGCGGAAACTGCTTGGCGCTGGCTGATGAGCCAAGCACCAGCCAAAACGAGGGCGGCAATGGGTGGGATGGACCTTGAAATCTTCATTAGCTTCTAAGTAGCAATCAGATCGATAGCGTCAATCGGTAAGCTGGAGCAGTCAAGGCCCCTCGCTTCAAGATTTTTGAAAACACCATTCAGCACGTTTCCCACCAAGGAGGGGTGGACTCCGATCCGCCATGGGGCAGGCGATTCGGAGATCACCTCTCCTTGTGCAGAGGCGCGTGCCCACGTTTACGAGGATCGCTACTTCGTCGGCGGGTGATCTTGGATGTGCTTGAGCGTGGCGTCCCGGTCGGGACCGGGCGGGAGGGTCATGGCCCATTGGGTGGCGGTGGCGGGATCGAGTGTGGAAACGGTCTGGGCGTAGCTGCGGATGGCGACGTTTTTGGCGGGGCTGGCGGGTGTGCTGGCCAGCCATTTACCGGCGGCTGGGTAGTCGCGCCGGGTCCATTTACCGACGATTCTGCGGATCGGGGCTTCGGACTTCCCTGCTGGGATCTTTTCGCCGATCCAGTCGATCCATTGGCCGTCTTCAGCACTCTCGGTAGAGTAAATGATGCGTTCGGCGATGCTTTCGAGTTCAGTCGGAGAGAGGTTTGCCCCGGCGATCCACTGGGTGGCGGCGGTGAATCCATCTTTCACAAGTCCATGGGTGAAGCCGCCAATTGACGTCTTAGCTGCCTCATTGCGCGCCCTCTCATCCGGCATGGCGGCGAGGTAGTCGCGGAGTGCGGTGAGGGTGG
>JAYUHS010000132.1:0-1537 GCA_043766715.1 Luteolibacter sp. | reverse complement strand
CACCGGGTTTTCCGATCACGTCGTCTGCGGGAATCGCGACATCGTTGAAAGTGATCTTCGCAAGGCCAGCCGCACGGTAGCCGAGCATGCCGGTGATCGGTTCGATTTTCACTCCTGCGGAGTCTCGCGGAACCATGCACGCCAGCGCCTGTGAGCCAGTGTAACCGATTACCAGAAACACGTCCGCAGACTGCCCGTAAGAAATCCAGGCCTTCTCCCCGTTCAGACGATAGGAGCCTCCACCAGTGTCCGTGAACTGTGTGGCGAGCGACTGCAAATCACTGCCGCCGCCCGGCTCCGTGAGCGCGAAAGCGCTGACAATCTCGCCTCGTGCGAGTGAGGGCAGCCAGCGTGATTTCTGTTCCTCGCTGCCCCATTTCAGCAGCGACATGGAGACCATCGCCTGCACGGTGAGCAGATCCGTGAGTGCGACACTCGCACGTCCGAATGCCTCATTCAGCAGGCCGAAAGTCACGGTGTCCCAGCCCTGTCCGCCATATTTCAACGGGAGCGTGCTCCCGAGATAGCCCGCATCCCCGATGAGCTTCACGGTGGCTTCGGGAATCTTCCCGGCGCGATCCCATTCCGCAGCGAATGGCATGATGTGCTGCGCGATGAAATCGCGAAACTCGCGCTGCCGCGACTGCTGTGCGTCGGTGAGAAACTCTTGCATCATCGTGCCTCAGACGGTGGCTGGCTGCGACTGTTTGCGGACGACAAATTCTGCCGATGCCGAGATGGATTGGAAATTTGCGATGTCGAGATCGTCCATGCCGACCTCGATCGCGAAAGTCTTTTCGAGAAATGTCATCAGTTGCACCGCAAAGAGGGAGTTCACGATGCCGCTCTCGAAAAGGTTGTCGTCGTCCGCGAGATCCGGGACGTGGATGGATGCGAGGATGAAGGCGCGGACTTTTTCGCGGATCAGTTTTTCGTCAGTGGTGTTCATGCGTTTGGTCTTGGAGGTCTAGGCTTCCGGGTAGGTGTGGAAACCGCGCCCCGTCTTGCGTCCGAGGTGGCCTGCCTCCACGAGTTTTCTCATCAGCGGGCAGCAGCGATATTTTGGGTCGTGGAAGCTGTCGTAAAGTACGTCGAGCGAGTTCGCCACGGTGTCGAGGCCGATGAGATCCGCCGTCTCCAGCGGGCCCATCTTGTGCCCGAAGCATTGCTTGAAAATCTGATCGATCCTCTCGGCGGTGGAGACCTGATCCTGGAGCACGAACGCCGCCTCGTTCATGAAGACGTGCGAGATGCGGTTTGAGACAAAGCCGGGCGAATCCTCCACGATGATTGCCTGCTTGTTGAGCTGATCAAAAAGCGCATTCAGTTTTGCAACTGTGTCGTCGGACGTGTGGAAGCCGCGGATGACTTCGACCGTCGGTTTGAGATGAACGGGGTTCATCACGTGCAGGCCGATGATCTGCGCGGGGCGCCGGGTGGCCGCAGCGATTTTGGTGATGGAAAGACACGAGGTGTTCGCACCGAAGCAGACGTCACCCGGCATAATGGCATCAAGCCGCTCGTAGATCGGGCGTTT
>JAYUHS010000131.1:0-4298 GCA_043766715.1 Luteolibacter sp. | reverse complement strand
TCCGGCACCCTCCACAGCCAGCTCTCCAGCTGCTACCTCTACAAGGTGGACGACTCCATCGAGTCCATCATGTATCGCGGCATCGCCGAAAACGCCTTCCTCAGCAAATGGGCCGGCGGCCTCGGTGGTTCATGGACCGCCGTCCGCGGCACCGGCGGCTACATCCAGGGCACCAATGGCGAATCCCAAGGCATCATCCCCTTCCTCAAGCTCCACAACGACCAACTCGTCGCCGTCAACCAAGGCGGAAAACGCCGCGGCTCTGGCTGCGCCTATCTCGAAACCTGGCACAACGACATCGAGGACTTCCTCGACCTCCGGAAAAACACCGGTGACGAGCGCCGCCGCTGCCACGACATGAACACCGCCAACTGGGTTCCCGACCTCTTCATGAAACGCATGGAAGAGCGCGGCACCTGGACGCTTTTCCGCTCCAACGAGGTCCCCGATCTCCACGACCTCTACGGCTCCGCCTTCGAGCAGCGCTACTGCGAATACGAGCAAATGGCCGCCGATGGCAAAATCTGGTCGCGCCCCCTGCCCGCCCTCGAGCTCTGGAAATCCATGCTCAAGATGGTCTTCGAAACCGGCCACCCATGGATCACCTTCAAGGACCCGTGCAATGTTAGGTCCCCGCAGGACCACTGCGGCGTCATCCACTCCAGCAACCTCTGCACCGAGATCACCCTCAACACCTCCGCCGACGAAACCGCCGTCTGCAACCTCGGCTCCGTCGTCCTCGATACCCACATCACCCGTGACGGCGCCCTCGATCACGAGATGCTCAAGGAAACCATCACCGTCGCCATCCGCGCCCTCGACAACGTCATCGACATCAACTTCTACCCCACCACCGCCGCCCGCACCGCCAACACCCGCCACCGCCCCATCGGCCTCGGCGTCATGGGCGTCCAGAACGCATTGTATAAGCGCAACCTCGCCTTCGCCTCCGACGCCGCCGTCGAGTTCAACGACGAGTTCATGGAAGCCATCGCCTACTACGCCTACAATGCTTCCAGCGACCTCGCCGCAGAAGTCGGCACTTACAGCAGCTACAAAGGTTCCAAATGGGACCGTGGCCTCCTCCCCCAAGACACCGTCGATCTATTAGAAACCGAGCGCGGCCGCAAAATCGACGTCCCACGCGGCGGCAAAATGGACTGGTCCCACGTCCGCGAAAAAATCGCCAAGCACGGCATGAGAAACTCCAACGTCCTCGCCATCGCCCCCACCGCCACCATCTCGAACATCATGGGCACTACCCCCTGCATCGAGCCGAATTACAAAAACCTCTACGTCAAGTCCAACCTCTCCGGCGACTTCATCGTCCTCAACAGCGAGCTCGTCAAAGACCTCAAAAAGGCCAACCTCTGGAACCAAGAAATGCTCGACCAGCTCAAGTATTTCGATGGTGAGCTAGACGCCATCAGCGACATCCCAGAAGCCCTCAAGCTCAAACACAAAACCGTCTTCGGCATCGACTTCGAATACATCATCGACGCCGCCGCCCGCCGCCAGAAGTGGATCGACCAAGCCCAGAGCGTCAACCTCTTCCTCGCCACCCCCGAGATGAAGACCCTCTCCCACATGTATCGCCGCGCCTGGGACAAAGGTCTCAAAACCACCTACTACCTCCGCACCCTCCAAGCCTCCAACATTGAGAAATCCACCATCGACGTCAAAAAGGAACAACGCGGCGTCATGGCCACCCAAACCGCCGCCACCGCCGCCGAAGCCAAGCAATACACCGCAGCCGAGAAAAACGCCTGCAGCATCGACGCGATGCTCAACGGCGGGACGTGCGAGGCGTGCCAGTGAGTTACTGGTTCAAGACTGCCATCTCAGACAACACCGTAGTTTCAACTATGTAAAGTTTGCATCGAGGCCTCAAAACCTCAATCACCTCCAGGCAACAGCTTGCCTTTGCTTAGCCAAACTCTCTAGATATCAATGAGCTCTCCATCCAATCAAACTGAGATTCACATGCTAAATGTGGGACATGGGGACTGCTCCATCATCAAGCATTCCAGTGGCAGGATCACGATGATCGATATCAATAATGGGCAAAAATACGACACCACTACTGAAGCTGAGTTAGCCGTCCAAGGGATATTGAGGGGCTCTCAAGCCCACACACTCGCGTTTCTAGGCGCTGCCTCCCAATCTCCAACCCTGCTTTTCCAGCCTCCGCCGGTAGCGGCTGAACTTACGTGTCCCATTGATTATTTTCAGCGGAATTTCAAAGGGGAACCTATATACCGATTCATCCTGACTCATCCTGATATGGATCACATCCGTGGCTTGAGTACGCTATTAGATAGCGGTGTTAAGATCGTTAATTTCTGGGATACCCACCACGAAATCGAAAAAGACAGTTTTAAATCGGAAGCCGATAACGCCGATTGGTATGCTTATCAAAAACTTAGATCGGGAACCGCCGGAACAAAAGTGTTCCGACCATTCCGCGGAGACTCAAATAAGTATTGGAACATGGACGACGAAGGTGGCAGAGGAGACGGGCTTACGATTCTAGCGCCAACGCTGGAACTTCGTGACGCCGCTATACAAGCGGAAGATCCGAATGCCCACAGCTTCGTTATTCACCTGAATGCTGATGGCACCAGTGTCATTTTCGGAGGCGACGCCACCCAAAATGTGATGCAAGATGTATTCAATACCTATGGCGCGAATCTCAAATGCCACATCTACAATGCTGCTCATCATGGCCGGGACTCAGGCTATCTAGCTGCTGCCGTCAGCGCCATGGCACCCGAATACACGCTCGTCTCCGTCGGGAAAAAGCCGAAAACCGACGCATCAAATAAGTATTACAACCTAGCCCGCGGGTGGGGAGGCAAGGTCTGGAGCACGCGATTCAAGGGCGATTTCTTGATTAAGATCCAAGGCGCTGGTCTTTACACAATCAATGGTGAATTGAGTCCGGCAACCATCAAGGCGAGGGCGGCGATGATCAGATCCCTATTAACTCCAGCTCCTAAGTTCCCATTTTGAACGGTGAGACCACGGCTCACATTACTGAATAATGAAGCTCGGAATTTCTCTTTCAGGCGGTGGAGTTCGAGCTTTGGTATTTCACCTGGGTGTTTTGAAACGTCTTGCCGAGTCTAATCAATGGAAGTCCATCGAGCATGTTTCCACTGTCTCTGGCGGAAGCCTCTGCGTCGCCATGATTTTCGCCAAAAACAGCGGCAAATGGCCTGACTCCGATCAATTTCTCAACAACGTTCTACCTGCGGCAAAAGATCAATTGACCAAGCAAAGTCTGATTTGGGCCAGCGTGCGCGCAGGATTCATCAGACCTTTTCGACTCTTGAATGGCCGCGCTCATCTAGTGGCTCACGTCCTTTCGAAAAAATGGGGTGTCACTATGAGCCTTCAAAACTTACCGGAACGCCCACGCTGGACCATCAATTGCACTACTTACGAGACCGGCAAGAACTGGCGATTTTCTCATAAACGTATGGGTGATTACCTCACCGGCTACGTCTCTAACCCGGATTTCCCTGTTGCCGATGCCGCTGCTGCCTCGGCAGGATTTCCGGGCGGTATCGGCCCTCGCAAGTTGCGGACGTCTGACTTCAAATGGGTCGACTATAAAAAGGGATCTCGTGAGGAAACGGAATCTATCGAACCACGTCACAAGCAATACCATCTTTGGGATGGAGGAGTTTACGAAAACCTGGGCTCTGAGGCGTTACTCAAACCCGGCAAGGGCCTACGAGATGACATCGATTTCTACATTGCCAGTGACGCAGGAAAGCCAATGGCAATCGAGCCTCGCCGCGGCATTTTTCGCCCGGCTCTGCGCCTACTCGACTGTGCCATGGACCAAGTTCGAGCCGTCCGCGCTCGAACGATTTATGGAATGATTAAGCCCAAGCCGCCCGGCCAAACCATTGGTATCTATATCCAAATGGGACTTGATCGGAACGAAATCTATCGACTCTCAAAAACGTCTGAGATCTGCCCAACAACTGGCCCCTGTAACCTCAGGCCTGAGGACGCCAGTTTTGTCGCAAGGTTTCCGACGACGTTGCGGAAACTAAAAGCAGCAGACTACGACATCATTTTGAATCACGGTTACGAAGTAGCCGACTCAACAATGAAAGCATGGACACCCTCGCTGTTTAAAATTGATCCTTTGCCTGAAGAGGTCTCCATGGCCTGACTTTGGAACTTCATTATTTCTCACTTCTTTTTCTCCAACCGACTCCTCAATTGACACTGACCTCTCAAAGTGTTCACATGAACTCATGATCTCCCCTTCCGCATCCCAC
>JAYUHS010000130.1:0-1547 GCA_043766715.1 Luteolibacter sp. | reverse complement strand
CGTGCGCGGAGCAATCGGAGCAGGCCGGGCCCGTCGAGTCCGGGGAGGCACATATCCACCCAGAGCACATCGGGCGTGACCGGCGGGATGGACTTGAGCGCGTCGGTCGCATTCCGCGCAGTCCCCGCGATGGTGCAGGGGAGCAGCAGGGGGAGGGCGCATTCCAAGGTTCTGAGGATGGAAAGATGATCATCCACGATGAACAGTTTGGGCTTCATGTTGTTCGGAGTGAGAAGAGTGCGGATTCCACACTGAACGGGAGCCTTCTTTCGGGAACCGATGCAATCCAAAACCGAGTCTCATGGGAATCGGCAGGCTTCGGGAAAATGGGACGGACAGGTCGCCACCGGTCGCGGACGGAAAGGATCGGGATGACTTTCAGAGTCTCATGCAAGATGCTGCCAAAAAATGAGATGAATCGGAATCCGGGTGTATTTCAACGGTGGCTTTCCGCGTGTTCTGCCGGCGTAAAATGGGGCTGATCCGCGGGAGAAACCGCACCTCTCCGTTCGAAATAATGATAGGACGAACGTCCCATTAAAAAAGGGACGTTTATCCTATTCCAGCCGGAATAAGGATTTGAGACTCTGCGCCGTGAGCAGCCTGCGAGGTAAAGCTGCCTCCCGGAATTCCTTCAACGACAGAACCCGCCGTATCTCCGTCGGAAATTCAGCCCGCTTTCAAAACCATTCAACCAACGACACATGAAAACGAAATCCCCGCGCCATCCCCGGAGCCTCTGGGGCTTCCCCGCACTTGTCGCCACCATCGGGCTGAGCGCCGCTTTGTTTGCCGATCCCGTCCATCCGCCCGTGCCGGAGGCCGCACCTCCGCCGGCGGTGAAACCCGCACCGGCTGCACGAGCGCCACAGGCGATTTTTGAAAGGGTGAAGGCATTGCAGGCGAAGGCCATCCCGGGCGAGCCGCTCGACGAGCCGCTCGGCGGCAAGACGATGAAAGGCACACCCATCACGCCCCGCATCCCGGAGTGCTTCCCGGCGGAGTCGCGCGATCTTTTCTGGCAGATGGACATGGTCTCCGCAGGCAAGGACTCGCCGATGCAGCCGCTGAATTTCGACACGAATGGCGATGGCAAGATTGATGAACAAGAGCGCAACGCCATCCGTGGCCGGAATACGTGGCTGCTCTGGGCCGGCGGCAATGAGGGCTTCTGGAACTGGCTTGCGCAGGATGGCTTCGGCATCACTGACTTCCTAGTCATGCTGGATTCGCGCCGGCGGAATGGCCGCTTCGTGCGCGCGGGCCTCATCAACCAGCCGGGCTATCTGTCGAATGCCGACCCTTCCAAGCGCATCCTCGGCCTGTATCTCGACATCCCGGGCGACGAAGCCGCGCCGAACTCCGACCTTCCCGAAGGCTATGCCAGTAAGGGGCACGTGCTGAAATCCCCGCCGTGGGATCAGGACGTCAAGCGTCCGCAAAGGCCCGGAGATCATGCGGGGCTGGAGCTATTCGAGCCTGGTGACAGGCCGCTCTACGAGGGCATCGTGGCAAAACTCGCGGCGATGGGCGACGGCGTGGACTAC
>JAYUHS010000129.1:0-28530 GCA_043766715.1 Luteolibacter sp. | reverse complement strand
TTAGAATTCAACGGCTTTCATTGGTTGCGGGAGTAGGATTTGAACCTACGACCTTCAGGTTATGAGCCTGACGAGCTACCTGGCTGCTCCATCCCGCGATTTTAACCATGCGCCTTTCGGCGCGGGGCGAAATCATTAGGGGCGGTGATTTGGATTCACAAGGGAAATTTTGCCATTGCTCGAAGTTTGTGATTTTTTCGCCGGGCGATGCTTTTCCGTTCACCGACCGAGTCACTTTCCACCTCCGCGTGGCGACAGCGAGTGTTAGCGCATCGATCGCGGGCGGAACGACATACGCTGCCGGCCCGGGCGCGGAGGGACCGTCAGCAACGGCATCCGGTGGAGGATTTCCTGTTTGAATACTACCCGTATCCGCTGGCGCTGCTGGAAAAATGGCATCCTGGGACGGGGGTGGCCTTGGAGTGGAATTCCCCTGCCCTGCCCGCGCCGTTTACCGCGAGGTGCTATTCGCTGAGGGCGGGGATGCTGTTTGCGGATGTGGCACTCATTTCCGCCAAGGGCCGGGAGCGACTGGGATGGATCTGCGAATTGCTAGCCGCGACGCGGGATCGAGCACCCAATTTCGCCTGCCACGGGCTGCATGAGTGGGCGATGGTCTATCAGGGGGAGAATGTGCGCCACGAGAAAACGACACCCCTGCGGCTGCCTCAGTCGGAGATCGATGCGCTGGTCGAGTCTCGGGCGATCTGTTGCTCCCATCACGACGCATTTCGCTTTTTCGCGGCGGGCGCGAAGCCGATGAACCGACTCCAGCCGTCCTTAGACAACAGGGCCGCACACGAGCAGCCGGGCTGCGTGCATGCGAATATGGACCTCTACAAATGGGCGGCGAAGGGGATGCCGTGGATCGGGACGGAGCTGTTACTGGATTGCTTCGAGCTGGCGATCGAGCTCCGAGATCTGGACATGCGGGCCAGTCCTTACGATCTCAAGGCCTGGGGGCGGGAGCCGGTTTGCATCGAGACGGTGGAGGGCCGGAGAATTTATGAAATAGAGCAACGGCAGCTGGCATTACTGGCGCTACCTCTGCGGGAACGGCTGATTTCCGCGCTGGAAAACACCCTCGGGCGTTAGATGCCTTGCCAGTGGAGTTTTTGCCGGAGCGCCCCGTAAAATGAGCGGCCTTCAAGACGAAGCAGGAGAAATGAGTGGGCTGCTTTTTTTACCTCCACTCGGTCACCAGGCTCGATGTGGATGCTGTCACGACCATCGACCGTGAAAATCATCGGGCCGCTATCAGGATGTTGGGAGGAAAGCTCGACCATGGATTCATCGGACAATACGAGCGAGCGCTGGCTGAGGCTGTGGGGACAAATGGGGGTGATGACGAAGACCGCCGCGCTGGGAGAAATCAACGGGCCACCCGCCGATAGCGAGTAAGCGGTGGAGCCGGTGGGGGTGGCGACGATGAGGCCGTCTGCGCGATAATCATTGAGCAGCTCGCCATCGACCTGGGCGCGGAGCGAAACGAGGCGGCCAGTATCGCCGCGAGCGAGCGTGACTTCGTTGAGGGCGATGAACGATTCTGGCGGCTTCCCGGCGCGATGGACGGTGGCTTTCAACAAGGTGCGGACGCTGGTTGTATAGCGATTTTCCGCCACGGCGGCGGCGAAGATGTCGAGTTCGTCATCGGTACAACTCGTTAAAAACCCGAGGGTGCCGATGTTGATGCCGGCCACGGGTTTTTCGAAATTCCCGAGTTTCGAGAGCGCGTCGAGCATCGTCCCGTCGCCACCGAGCACAGCGGCGACGTCCACGTATTTAAAAAACTGGTCCGCAGGGATCCCGCCTGTTTCCCCGGCGAGGGCGGCTGTTCCTTCATCCAGAATGGCGGTGCAGCCGTGAGATTTTAGAGCTGCCCGGAGCGCGTGAAGGGTGGGTAGCGAACCGGTTTTGTGCGGGTTGACGAGGATTCCAACGTTCACGATTGCGGACTCTAGCGAATGATTTCCCCGGCTGGCAAGCAGCACCGCCGGGCAGTGCGATTCTACACAGTGGCGGGAGTGGCGAGTCGCCGTTTTCGGATCGTCGGAATGAGATCGTCCAGCGCCTCGATGACGACGAATTCACCGTCGTGACACCAAGTGGCCAGCATCTCGATGAGCGGGGTCCAGAAGGCTTGGCCGTGGGCATCCTTGCGGTTGAAAATGACGACGGGCTTGCCTGCCATGCTGGGGTGCCCTTGTTGTTTGAAGATCATCAGTGCGAGCATTTCTTGCACGGTGCCGGAGCCGCCGGGGAAAATAACGAAGGCATCCGAGTGCTGGATCATGACTTTCATGCGGGTGTAGATGTCCGGCTTGAGCCAAAAACTAGACAGCCCGGTCGGGAGGCCTTCGAGCTCGATGATGTGTGGGACATTCGAGCCGCCGGTCCAGCCACCCGCATCGACTGAGCCACGGACGACCTCGCCCATGATTCCAGAATTTCCCGCACCGGAAACACAGCCGAGATGATTCTCTGCGAGTTGTTTGCCGAACTCATAGCCGTCGGCCAAATAGGCAGGGTCTTCAATTGATGCAGAACAAAAAACGCAGACATTACCCTCGTGATTTTCTGGCAGCGGCGTCTCGAAGGAATCGACCGTACTCGTAGTGATTTTTTCACGATCCATGCTTGGAATCCCATCGCTGCGGCTGGCTTCGAGGAGCTCGATGACTTGTTCGGCAGACTCGGCGAGGAGCAGATAGTCTTCGTGCTTTTGCTTCACCGTCCCCCGGATTTGCAAATGTCTGAGGAGGGCGAATAGCGCATTCCACGAGCCATCAGAATTGAGGATGACCGTGGCTTTTCCGGTGAGGTTCACGTCGAGCGTCTGGTAACCGACGAATACCGAAACCGCCTTGAATAGGTCTTCGAGTGTGGCTCCGGGAGTGAAAACGAAGGCATCTGACTCGATGATTTTGCGCTGAATATTCGACAGGGAAATATGTTGGTCGCCGTTGGAATTATAAATGTCCCAACCCTTACTAAAGAGACTGTAGAGCAAACGGGCGCGGATTTCGCGATTGGGATCTTTTTCACCGCGGACGGTGCCTGCGAGGCGGACTTTTGGCATGTTGATGAGTGAAGTGAAGAGGAGGTTAGCCAAGCGGCAGGACGGTCCGCACGAATAATCTTTGGGAGTGCAATCTACCCGTATTTCACCAAATCGAACGACATCCACGCCCATTTCTTACACTCCCGATCTTCCAGCTTGCATGAGCGACGTTCCAGCTTGCATGAGCGACGTTCCAGCGTGCATGAGCGACGTTCCAGCGTGCGTGAGCGATGTTCCAGCGTGCGTGAGTGATCTTCCAGCTTGCGTGAGCGATGTTCCAGCGTGCATGAGCGACGTTCCAGCTTGCGTGAGCGACGTTCCAGCGTGCGTGAGCGATCTTCCAGCGTGGGTGAGCGACGTTCCAACGTGGGTGAGCGACGTTCCAACGTGGGTGAGCGATCTTCCAGCGTGGGTGAGCGGTCTTCCAGCGTGGGTGAGCGACGTTCCCGTCAGCATGAGAGATCTTCCAACGGGAATGAGACAGGCTCCAAGGTTCGGCTGCGGGTTTCCAATGGCCGGGAGCTAGGTTCCAGCAGGGATGGGCGCTCTACGGAACGGAGTCATTCCAAAATAACCGAGTTTGGAAACGAAGTTCTAAGTTGCTTCAAGGTGTCTTCATACCAAGTCGAGCCGAAATCCCTGACTCGTATTCCAGGTAAGGCTCGACTACCAATCTCAAAATCATCGGTCCATTTGTTCTCAACTAAGACATCAATCACGGATTTTTTTGCACAAACCCAAAAACCGCCCGGAAGAATACTAAATAGATCGTGGTCTTGTATGATATTCTGATTAATTTCGAAAGGTGATTTATAGTCACCAATGATTTTCTGCTGTGCGAATATTCCACATTCACACTCGATCAACTCAAATTCTTCGGCTGGAGGGTAGAAGCAGGTATTGATTAATGGTTCGACTTTATAATAGGTCGGTGGGCAAGGAAGTGTATTGAGAACATTGCCTTGGATCCCTGCGATTTGATGAAAATTAACCCCTTGAATGTTATTAATTATAAATTCATTTACCACATTTTCATGTAATAAAAGCGATTTAAAAGACCCAAGCGATAAGGGCCATCTGTTCAAGCCCTTAGAATTAGGTCTTTTCAGTTGATGCAAAAATTTATCAGCTCTAAAATAGACTCCCACATAGTTTGGGGAATCAGAATCTCTACCACATTTTTGACAGCGAGGTAGTGAAATGAATTCGTTTATGATATGACATGGGAAAACAGATCCTAATTTAAAATACATAAATTCTATTTTGGTATCGGCCAATTAATTAAGTCAGCACTTGTTATGTCACCACTGCACAGTGATTTTAACTGATCCCTAAAAACATAGATATCAGCTTGTGTAGGAGATGGAATTCGTTTGAAAAAACCAACCCACTGATGTACAATCGGATCACCAGCAGTCCAGCCTGTTGTTCCTTTACCATGAATTAATCTATGTTTTTCTACGACCATAAACTCACCGTGGATCGCAAGATTTGGATCTACTCCTCGAATAATAAATTCTCTCTCGAGGTTATTGCCCTGCGCTAGGGCTAACCAGTGATGTGCTGGTGAACCGGGAGGTATTCTGTTGATTCCCGCAGCGAGAAGATTCTCACCCAAGATTTCTCGTGACCTACCCGGCGTGACGTGGAGATAGCCTATGTCATAAAGCATTCCAACTTGTTCTCTTGTGATCGCGTTGCGTTCGAGCATGTCTTTGATCGCTTCCATTTTCTGAGTCCGGCTTTTGGATCCCAAAGTGAAGATCCCTGTTTCAAAGAGCTCTTTCATTGCACTTGGTGCAATAGTAAGATTGGCGGTAGGCCCGAGATTGATCGCCGCATTGATTGACCGGCGCTTACAGTATTTGAAAGTTCGATCAACAAATTCCGGGGTGAAGAGAAGTATTCCGGCAACAGCTGCTCCCTTAATGTTTCCGTTCTGGACAGACTCATCAACGAAGTTGGTGGTAATGACCAGATCACCCCCTGGGATCAAACTAAAGCCGAACTCAAAAGCGCTTTTTGCACTCGTTAAGACCTCTTGGATGGGTGCCAATCTTCCCTGACGAAGGGTCTGCTCAACATTGGGGTCATAGCTATCGGAATTCAGATAAGTATCTACTAATTCTAGATGATCGACTACTAAAGAAGTCCTTAAAAAAGAGGAAGATCGGAGTTCTTGTAGAGAAGTAAACACTGCCATGGCTGCATCGACCGGGGTGGCAAGTTTTCTGCGATTTAGGTATAATTGAGGCGTCCTTGGGTCCGACCCGCCGGTGGTTTGATAATACGGAGAAGTGTAATCAAACGCATAAGATCCACTATCGATAGCCCAGAAAGTTTGTAATGAGATTACTAATCCGGCATCGCTTGTGGTGCCGCCAGTCTCATATCTTGCAAGTAGATTCTCTCCCACATCGTCAAACAGAAATGCATACCAGAATCGAACCTCTGCCATCGTATAAGTCGGCAAGGCGGTAGAATTTAGGCTTTGGGCTTCAAAAGGGTCCACACTACTAGCCGGGACTCGTAGAGCCGAAGATGCTTGTAGATCTTTGAGATTTCCGAGTTTGCGAAGGACGCTGGTATCCTTGAAGGCAACGTCACCCGTGCTGCGTAGTTTCAAGGTAAGGTCTAATGTTCCGGCGTTGGCAATCTCGCTGGGAGATTGAGCCGTGCCATTCAGGACGTCATTGAAGGTGAAGATCCGAGGCTCTGCAGCAGTGCCATAGTAAAACCATTTCTTACCGGCGGGCGGCCCATAGGGTGAAGCTGATGGGTGTTCATGAAACGTCGCTGGGGTTCCATTTAAATCACCTGTCAGCAGGCCGGTAGTTCCAAAAAAGTCGAAATTGCTTGGAACTTCCAAACGCAGCGCTGTGGGGCTTAGACTGCGAGTGGTGACGTTCGCGTCATTATGAATGTGCGAAACGACGAGGTTGGATGGACTATTTACTGTCCCAAAAACTGAGCCAGACACCGCATTGAAGTTGAGTGAGGAGGTAGTTGACTCCTGCCATAGGCCAGTGATCCGTAGGCTCTGCGCTCCAATTTTCCAAGTGATCTCTGTTGAGATTCGATCTGGAGTGCCTGAATCAAGAACGATATTTGCAGGGACTTGAATGGCGATGTCCCTAGACGCTCCAGCCATGGTTAGTGTTCCGGTAAAAAGTCCCGAATTTGGTGCGGAGGCATCTTCGCTTAAAACAGAGGACTCACTGCCGGAGGTAATCGTCAGTGTGTCTTGGCCGGGAGTGAACATCGCCGGTAGGGTGAAGCTGAATGGGGGTGGGTTAGTAATCGGTGTAGGACTGTAGTTGACTTTCTCAACGAGCACACTCGCCCCATCAAAGCCTTTCTGACCTAGAGCGTTAGGATTAGAGAACAGGCGAATATTGTGCATTCCCGGGGAGACGCCATCGATCAGTATGGTCTTACTGAATGCGACTGTGGAGTCTCTACGCAGCCAAGGGCTCCTTACGGGTGCCGCGCTTGGGAGTGGGGTGAGATTAGTCATCGTTTCCACTAAGTCTCCATCCAAATAGACTGCTAAGCTCTGGACGGCTCCCATTCCGCTGGCGAGAACCTCCGACATTGGATCTCTGGCCGTTCCTGATACCGTTAGCGATAGTTGGCCTGCAGGATTGATCAACGTAGAGACATTCGTAATCTTCACCGCAGGCCTCGCATCAGAACCCTCAACCAGTGCGTTTGAGCGGCTAACGAGTCCAGTGTCGGTGTCTCTCGAGATATAATGAACGTTTACCGGGATGATGAGGACTCGGAAGTTATTGAATCCAGGGTTATAGACTTGGGATGGGGTCCCGAGTAACCTGCCAGCGGTGCCGAAGGTATTGGTCGTCGTGTCGAATCGATCAAAAAGTGCGACCGACGCAGAGCCTACTCTTGGAATGCATGAGCAAAACCACGAGAAGTCACGAAATTGCTGATCAAAAGTCCCAGTCCCAAGGGTGGGTAGCGCCACTTGCAGGCTATACGCACTCCCATCATTCGGTAAATCGATATTTCTGGCATTAAAAAACTCAGTCGTTGGGACACTATGAAGAAGCGTCTCGGCACCTGTATCTAAGTTTCTTCGGAAGATATTGATAGGATAAACGGGGTAGGCTGGATAGGGATAGGTCGCTCCGAGAAAGGTCCCGGTAGCGACACGAATCCGAATTTTCCCGGAATCGACCTGACCGGAATCCCCCGAACTGGTGGGAGAGGTCTGTTGTTCTACTTCCGTTGCGTCGTTAGTTTGGTCATGGTCAGTGTCACCGCTGAGAGGATTCGTTCCAATTTGGTATTCTGCGATGTTATTTAAACTGTCATTATCTAAATCATCTCCCGAGTTTAGGCCACCGATGCCGCCATATTGATACTCGTAACCATCCTGCATTTCATCGCTGTCTGAATCTGCATTGGTGGGACTAGTACCAATTTCGCTTTCTTCGTGATTTGAAAGGTTATCGGAATCCTGATCTACGTCTGATACAGCAATTCTATAAAAAGATTTTTCTGCACCCGAGGTTGTGATTGAGGAAGTGAAAACGGCTGAAGGCGAGGTTCCAATTGAGGGATAACCGACTGGGATCCAAGAGTTTGCAGTTAAGTTAGGAGATCTCCAGATCTGATACTTCTTTCCAACCAGTTGTCTCCACTCCAAATTCAAATCCACTGGACTCAAAGAGCTGGGTGTAATCTTCGATTGAAAAACGCCAAGTGGTCCTTCTGCGACCAGTGGGTTCGTGCCGGCAATCGATTCTAGTAAATTGGTCACTTGATCCCCATCAGGATCTGCGCCGGGGGCTTGGCTTGGGGTGAGGGTTCCATTCTCCGTCGGAGAGAAACCATACTTCACTTCCCAGAGTGAAGACATCCCATCCAAGTCTTCATCTACAATCGCCCATGAGAATTGAAATAACAGTCCGAGGATGAGGATGAGGATGAGGATGAGAGCGAACTGACGAAGGGGGGTCATTGATATGTGGGGTAGGGGGATAAAGTAAACATCCGAGGACACAAGACGAAGTTGCGACTAAGAAGAAATCGCCCAGTGCAAATACGTATTATAATACGCACCGCGAGAGAGCAACTGCTATTTCAGAAAGTGAGGAAATGTCCTCAGATCGTTCTGAACTTCTCGTGCACCAAGTCGTGGCTCTCCTCACTCAAATTCGTGGCGAGAAGGGAATTTCCATGAACAAGCTGGCGTGGATGTCCAGTGTGAGTCCTAAAGGGATTGCTTTCATCGAGCAGGGAAAGACTTCGCCAACGCTGCGTAATATCTGCCGGATCGCAGATGCTCTCGAGGTCTCCCTGCCACTTTTGTTCACCAAGGCTGATCAAATGCTCCCCAAGAAAAAATGAATGGTCTTATCGCTCACGCACCGCCGCCGGAGGAAGCTGGCTGAGCTGTTGCAGCGGGGGAATCACCCTACTTTACGGAGATGGAGATTTGCTGCTTGGTCTCCATTTTCACGCCATTGAGGCCTTTGATGAATTCGAGGGCAGCGGCGGGATCTTGCTTGGGGGCTTTGCTGAGTTTTTTAAGAGTTTCCGGTTTTTCGAGGAGCTTGGCCATTTGCAGGTCCATGAGGGTGATGGTGTTACCGTCGTGATGGGTGGCGTCGGTCTCGGCGATGCCGGGCTCGATGACGAGCTTGAAGGACATTTTCATGTCGGCGAGCATCTGCTTCATCATGGCCTGCATTTGGGGACTTTCCATGTCGGGCATACCGGGGACGCTTGGAGTCTCGGGTGTGGCTGCGGTGGCGGGCGGCGCGGGCATGGTGACGGTGAGGGTGCCGCCGGTGTAGGTAAAGGCGACGGGTTTCGCTGGGGTGGCGGGTGCTCCGGCTGCCATCGGCGAGAGGCTCCTCATGCTATCACCGGGGGAAATGGTGAGCTTATTAATATCGGTGAAGTGGTAAGTGACGGTGGCCCCCTTGTTGCCACCGGATTCGTAGGGGACGGATTTCTCGACGGTGACGCCCGGGCCGAGGGTGGCGGCGCGAGCCTTGGCCTTTTCCGGAGAGGAGAGATCGGCAAGCGGATCTTTCACCGTGGTGCCACCGACGGCGGACATCTGAGCAAGCATGGCGAGCATCCGGGCGCCGTAGGTGGTCTGCTCGGTGAGGGTGCCGCTGCCGTCTTTCTGAAGGTGGATAGTGGTCTCACTCTGGAGGCAACTGGGCAGGACGAGGGCAATAACGGTGGAGGCAAGGGCGAGGACGAGACGTTTCATGGGTTTATGAAGTTGAAGGAGTGATGAGTGATTTCCCGATGGGGATCAAGGCTCCAAAATGGGGAAATTTGCCCGTTGCCAGTGGCGTAGGGCTGGCCAAGGATGCTCGGGCCGATGGCTGAGACGATTCCCGCAGTTGAGATCAAGAACTTGGTGAAGGACTTCAAGACGTCGTTCCGCAAGCAACTGCTGCGGGCGGTGGATGGGGTGTCGATCCGGATCATGCCGGGCGAAGTTTACGGCTTGATCGGCCCGAACGGCTCGGGGAAATCGACGACGATGAAGGCGCTGCTCGGGCTGGTGGTGCCGACGGCGGGGCAGTGTGCGATTTTCGGTAAGGATTCGCTGAAGGTGGACTCGCGAAATGACGTCGGCTTCCTGCCGGAAAATCCTTATTTCTATAAGCATCTGAGCGGGGCGGAGACGCTGCGGTTTTATGGTAAACTGTGCGGCCTGCGCGGGAAAAAACTGGCGGACCGGGTGGCTGAGCTGCTGGCGCTGGTGGATCTGGAGGAAGCGCGGGACCGGCGGCTGGGTGGCTACTCGAAGGGGATGCTCCAGCGGATCGGCTTGGCGCAGGCGCTAGTGCAAGAGCCGCGGCTGGTGATCTTGGACGAGCCGACGGCAGGCGTGGACCCAATCGGCTCGCGGCAAATCCGAGATCTGATTTTCAAGCTCAAAGAGCGCGGAATCACGGTTTTCCTATGCTCTCACTTACTCGAACAGGTGCAGGAGGTGTGTGACCATGTCGGGATTATTTTTAAGGGAAAAATGGTGAAGGAAGGGCGGCTGGACGACTTGATCGCCATCGAGGACCAGACGGAAATCATCCTCAAGGATGCGAATCCGGAGCTGGTGGCGCAGATCCAAGCACTGGTGGCAGCCTCGCCGGGTGCCTCGCTGGTGCGAACCGGTAAACCACGGACGACGCTGGAACGGCTTTTCCTCCGTGAAACCCAGCCCGAAATCCACACCGAAGACGACCGATGAATGCTCCGATAGAAAAAATTTCTCGCGGCTCGCACCTCGGCCGGATCGTGGTGATCGCCAAGCATACGTTTACCCAACTGGTGCGGATGAAGGTGTTCTACTTCCTCGCCGTGTTCGCGGTGATCCTCATCGCCAGTAATTTCTTCGACCTACCGCAGCATGAAGGGCCAGAGTCTGCGGGCATCAATGTGCTGCGCTCGATCAAGAGTTGGTCGCTGGGGACGATGACGCTTTTCTCGGTGGTGCTGTCGATCGTGGCGACGGCGCTACTGCTGCCAAAGGACGTGGAGGACCGGACGCTTTACACGATTTTAGCGAAGCCGGTGCCGAGGATCGACTATCTGGCGGGGAAATTACTGGGCGTGCTGTTGTTGGTGTTCGTCTCGTTGGCGCTGATGGATGGGCTGATGACGGTGGTGCTGCAAATCCGGACCTCCATGGTGCTGGACGACCAGGTGGCAGCGGCGGCGGCACGCGGCTGGCCGGAGGAGGTGGTGCGCTCGCTGCGGTTGGAAATCCAAGCGAATGGCCCGAGCTGGTCACTGCAAGGAGCGGTGATCGCAGTTTTCCTACGGGCATCGATCATGGCCTCGCTGGCGCTGCTGATTTCCACCTTCTCGACGAGCACGCTGTTCACCACGATCGTTAGCTTTTTGATCTATTTCATCGGCCATTTCCAAGCAGATGCCCGCGATGTCTATCTGCAAGCCGGTCAAGCGGGGGAAGGAATGCTGGCGCGTTTCGGCTCGCTGGTGCTGTCGCTGCTGCTGCCGGATTTCCAGAATTTCAACGTCATCGATGCGGTGATCGAAGGCCAGACGATGCCGGGGCTGATGCTCGGGAAACTGACGTTGATCGCGCTGTATTACGGGATCTTTTTCACCATCACCTCATGGTTTGTTTTCGCCCGAAAGGAGTTCTGATCTCGTGAAAATTTGGCAGCGAAACGCGATTCTCCTGGCAGCGCTGCTCGCGTTCGGGGCGGTGCGGATGCCGTTCGAGGCTGGGATAGCGAGAGAACTACGGGCTGCCGGACTGACGCCGCCGCCATTAGAAATCGGGACGCGGGAGAAAATCGGCCAGACCAGTTCGGCGGTGGCACTTGGCGGCTTGCGGACGCTGGTGGCGACATTTCTCAACCTGCGGGCGTTTTCGTTTTTCCAAGAAAAACGCTGGGATGACGTGGCAGACACCTACGACATGATCGTGGATCTCGCGCCGCACACCACCTACTACTGGGAAAGTGCGGCGTCGCACTCCGCCTACAACGCGTCCTCCTACTACCTGCATGACGCCGAGCTGCCACCGTTGCGAAAAAAACAGGCGTGGCGCGAGTCGATCTTCCGTGGTCGGGCATTTCTCGAGCGTGGCATTCGGAATAATCCGACGGATTGGGGCCTGCTTGCAAACTTAGGGTTCCTGCTCTCTGACACGCTTAAATTCCCGGCATTTCGTGATCCAGACAAGACCTTCGCCGAGGCGGCCGCGGCATATGGGAAATCCGCAGCGACCGGTCACGCCTTGCCCTACGTCGTGCGGATGGAATTTTACTCACTCGCCCGGGTCACTGGGAAAGAGCGAGAAGCCCTCGCCCTCGGCCAGCGGCTCTATGCGGAAAAGAAGAACCGCACCCCCACCCTGCTCGTGCTGTTACTCGTCCTCGAAGCCCATGAAAATCCGGCACTGGACACCACCCAGCGCGCCACCGAACTTTTCGAAACTCCCCAAAAAGCCTACGAAGCCCTCTGCAACCACTGGCTACGAGGCAACGACCGCTTCCCGGTTTACGGCGTCGCGGCCACTCTAGAATCTCTCGAAAAACTCCTCGCCGTGCCCCCAGAGAAAAGCATCTTCAGCAAGCCACTGCCCCCGCCCCCTGATCCCGACGACTTGCTTTCTAAATAGCCCTTCCGGTTTCCACTCGACACACCTCCGACAAGCGACAAGCTGCCTGCCTTTCTTCTCTGACCTACCACCTCATGCGGATCGCACTTTTCGGTGACATACATGCCAATCTGGAAGCCCTCCAGGCCGTCCTCGCAGATGCCTCTCAACAAGGCGTGACCGACTACGTCTGCATGGGCGACATCGTCGGCTACAATGCAGATCCCGTCGCCTGCTTGGAAATCGTCAAGGCCATGGACTGCCCGACGGTCAAAGGAAATCACGACGAGGATGCCTCCGGGCACCACTCGCTCGATAACATGAATCCCATCGCCGCCGCCGCGCTGGAATGGACCCGCCAACAGCTCACCGAGGAACATCGCAAATGGCTCACACGGCTGCGAATGGTCCGTCAGGTCAATGACTTCACCATCGTCCACAGCACGCTCGACCAGCCAGTGAACTGGAACTACGTCACCAACCGCTTCGACGCGATGTCGAATTTTTCTTACCAATTCACCCAAGTCTGCTTCCACGGCCATACCCACGTCCCGCGAGTCTATATGAAGGCGGACAAGGTTGCGGAAGTCCCCGCAGACTCGGTAGCAATCGAAGACGGGGCGAAATATTTTATCAATGTCGGCTCCGTCGGCCAGCCACGCGATGGAGATTGGCGGGCCTGCTACGCGATCTATGATCTCCGCCACCAAGTCGTCGTCTTCCGCCGGGTCGAATACGACATCGCCAAGACTCAGGAGAAAATCATCGCCGCCGGCCTACCACCGATGCTGGCGGAGCGGATCCAAGAAGGCCGCTGATTTTTCGCCGGAGCTTCACACGGACTACCAATCCTGCCGTTCGAAAAAATCATAAGCATTTAAAAATCAACCTCCCTCTTCGTGTTGAAGTCCTCTCGACATCAAGTGCTTCTCCGGTAGAGTTATTTTGTGCAAACGGTTTATATTGAGACCACGATCCCAAGTTATATGGCCGCTTATCCGAGCAGCCAGATCACCATCGCTGTGGATCAAACGGCCACTCACGAATGGTGGAAACAGGAGCGGCTGCGTTACCGGATTTTCACCTCCGCATTTACGATTGATGAGTGCTCTCGAGGTGACGCTGGAGCTGCTGCCCGTAGGCTGGCGTTCCTGTCTGATGTTCCTGAACTCCAAGTCCCGTCAGATCTACACCTCATTGAGACTGATATCATTCGGCTATTCCATCTACCACCGAAGGCGTACACAGATGCTTCCCACTTGGCTTTGGCCATTGTTCACCGCATGGATTACCTGCTCACATGGAACTGCACTCATCTTGCAAACGCCATTCTTCAGAAGGAGCTTGTAGAGTATTGCGGGTATAACCAACTTCATACTCCCATCATTTGCACCCCAGAAACTCTCATTCCACACCATGAATAATCCAATGATTGATGAGATCAGAAAGGCCCGCGCCGATTTGGCTGAAGAGCACTGTTACGACCTTGTTCGTCTGAACGAATGGGCACAGAAGCAGACTGAGACTCGCAGGCGGCAAACCACGCAACCATTGGCAAGTAAGCCGCTTGTGCAAGCAACTGAGCCTTCCTTGTCTTCGAGACATTCAATGATTCGAACCAGCGACCCGGGGTCCACACTCGCCACCGTCCCGGTGGCCGGTTCAGCTCAAACGTGACACCCAAACGTGCTTGCTTGCCCGCAAGACGTGAAGCTCCGTGCGCCATTTCCCATCTTGAAGAAATCCGCTTTTCTTGTTGCAAGCGAGTCTCATTTGACGATCTTACGACCAGATGTCCGTAGCCTTTGCCGCCGATCTTAAAATCGACAGCGCCATGACCTTAAATCAGGCGAAGGTCGGGTGTGACATGCAGATCCGGCTCCTGAATGGTCCCGCCTGCGAACGCCTGCGCGATCTCGGTTTCTGCGAACAACTCCAAGTCCGTAAAATCGCCGGTGGTCGGAATCTCATCTGCTCGATCTGCGGCATCCGCATGGCCATCAGCCGTGAACTCGCAGAACAGGTGCTGGTCAGCCCCGTCGGCTGAAATCACGGGGGATTTTTTCCATGTCCAACGCTCTAGAAGCTGCCTCGACGATCGCGCTGATCGGCAATCCGAACTCGGGGAAAACCACGCTTTTCAATGCCCTGACCGGTGCCAACCAACGAGTTGGAAACTACGCCGGCGTCACCGTGGAGGTAAAATCCGGTGAGACCTTCACCCCGCACGGCCGCAAGCTGCGGGTGCTGGATTTACCCGGCTGCTACTCACTCCGGGCAAACTCCCCCGACGAGAAAGTCGCGCTCGACGCCCTCAGCGGCCAGCTTCCTCACGAGGCGAAACCAGACCTCGTCATCTGCGTGGTGGATGCATCGAACCTCGAGCGCCACCTCCAACTCACCCTCCAAGTCATGGAGCTCGGCATCCCCTGCGTCCTCGCCCTCAACATGGTCGATGTCGCGGAAAAAACCGGCCTGCGCCTCGATCCGGTGAAGCTCTCCGAGGAACTCGGCATCCCCGTCGTGCCGATGCAGGCAAACGCGAAAAAGGGCATCATCGAGCTGAAACAAGCCATTCGTTTCCCGCTCCCCACCGCCCCAGAAATCCGCTGGAACGCCCATCCCGCCGACCCAGAAAGCAGCCGCCGCGAGTTCATCACCCAACTTTGTAAACTCGCCGCCCGCCGCCCAGACGCCCACCAACAGACGCGCTCGGATCAATTCGACCGCATCTTGCTCCATCCGATCTTCGGTTGGATTGCATTCATTAGCGTGATGTTCGCCGTGTTTTGGTCGATCTTTTCCTTCGCCTCTATCCCGATGGATGCCATCGACGGCGCGCTCGGCCAGCTCGGCCAGTGGGTGGAATCCCGAATGGCCGATGGCGATTTACGCTCGCTGCTCGTCGATGGAGTGATCGCCGGGTTGGGCGGCACACTGGTTTTCCTACCGCAAATCGTGCTGTTATTTCTCTTCATAGGGCTGCTAGAAAGCTCCGGCTACATGGCACGCGCCGCTTATCTCATGGATGGCTTCATGTCGGTCGCTGGCCTGAGCGGGAAATCGTTTTTGCCACTTTTCAGTGCCCACGCCTGCGCCATCCCCGGCGTGATGGCTGCCCGCACCATCGACTCGGCCAAGGAGCGACTCGTCACGATCTTCGTCGCGCCGTGGATGAGTTGTTCCGCCCGGCTGCCGGTCTATCTGCTGCTGATCCCGCTGATTTTTTCAGGAAATGTCGGGGCTTGGGCACAAGCAGCCATCCTGTTCGGGATCTACGCCATGGGCATCATCGCCTCATTTGTCGTCGCCCGGCTGCTGCGTGGGCGGCTCGGTCCGGAACTGTCCACCAACCATTTCCTGCTAGAACTTCCACCCTACCGCAAGCCGCAATGGTCTTACATTTTAAAACACGTCGCCGAGCGGGCATGGTCATTCATCGCCAAGGCCGGGACGCTGATCCTCGGCCTCTCGATCTTGCTGTGGGCGCTCAAAACCTACCCGAAATCCGGCCATGAGGACGCCAGCCAACGCCTCGCCCACAGCGCGATGGGCCGTATCGGCCATGTCATCGAGCCGCTAGTGAAACCACTCGGCTTCGATGGTCGCGTCGGCACCGCCATCCTCGGATCATTCGCCGCCCGCGAGGTTTTCAATACCACGCTCGCCACGATTTTCAGCGTCGCGGAAACCGACGATGACGCCGCAAATACCCATGCTCTCCGCGACAAGATTTCCGCCGCCACCTGGCCAGATGGGCGGCCACTTTTCACACCATTGGTCGTCGTTTCCCTGCTGATTTTCTACATTTATGCCCTGCAATGCCTACCCACCACCGCCGTCGTCGCCCGGGAAGCGGGGTCTTGGAAATGGGCGGCGGGTCAGTTTGTTTTCATGAGTTCCTTCGCCTACGTCGCTTCACTCGTCGTCTTCCAAGGCGGCAAACTCCTCGGGTTTTAGTCATGAATTGGCAGACCATCATCGCCCTCGCCATCGTGCTGATCACGCTGGTCATTTTCGTCGCACGATTTGCCTTCGCGAAAAATAAGCCCGGCTGTGGCCATGACTGCGGCTGTGCTAAACCCCGCGAAATTTCACCTCCCACCCCACCCAGCGACGGTTCGCCCGGCGCGTAGGGCTTGAATTCAAACAAGCCCGGCGCTATTCCAGCGACGTGCTGATCCGCAAACGCCTTGATGAACTCCCCGCTCTCGGCGTGCCACTCCACCTCGCACTGGGGGTTTTCGACGGCCTCCACGTCGGCCACCAAGCGGTCATCGCTCGGGCGGTAAAAGCTGCAGCCGCAGAGGGTGGGCTCGCCGGAGTTCTCACCTTCGATCCCCACCCGATCCGCGTCATCGCTCCGCAGAAAGCTCCGACCTCGCTCCTCGAAACGCTGGAGCACAAGGCCCGCGCCGTCGCGGACTATGGCGTGGAACTTTTTATCCCCCTGCGTTTCGACGCTGAGATAGCAAGGATGGAGGCCTCTGAATTCCTCGCGCAGCTCATGGCCGCTCCGGTCAGGACCATCGCCGTCGGTGAGGATTGGCGCTTCGGCCACAATCGCAGCGGGGATGTGACGTTTTTAAGCCACGAATCCGCCCGCTGCGGGTTCAAGCTCGAGGCCGTGCCGCCAGTCATGCACGACGGCGAGCGGATCAGCAGCACCCGCATCCGCCAAGCCGTCCGGGATGGAAATCTGGTGGCCGCCGAACAAATGCTCGGTCGCCCCTACGCCGTCTGCGGCCCGGTAGTGGAAGGTAAAAAACTCGGCCGGACCATCGGATTTCCCACCGCAAACCTCGCCACCGGCGATGCCCAGCTCCCACCCGACGGCGTCTGGGCCGTGCGTGCCAAGCTTCCCAATGGCTCCGATCTGCATGGAGTGGCGAACCTTGGAGTGCGCCCGACCGTCGGTGGCGAGACGCGCTCTCTCGAAGTCCACCTTTTCGATTTCTCTGGGGATCTCTACGGCCAGCCGCTTGAAATCCGCTTCTGCCATCACCTCAGACCCGAGATTCAATTTCCATCCTTCGAATTACTCCGCGTTCAAATCCAACGAGATGCGCAGGAAGCTCGTGAGTTTTTCTTCCACAATTCGGAAAAAATCATGTCCCGCCTTGACAAAGAAACGTTCACGTGAACACTTTTCGCATGAACGCCATCCAGCCAGTTCTGCAACAGCTTCGCAAGATCATCACCACCAAGCTTTCGCCCTACCTGCGGCAGCCGCCAGTGATTCGCCGGAACATCGCCATCCAACTAGAGTTCCCGTGGCTTTCAAAAAGATGAATTTTCCGGATTTTACGCTTACTCTCGCCAAGCAAGCTCCCTATACGTCTTGTCCACCTTCCACATGGAGACGTTTAAAACCATCCCTGCTTTCCGTGGCTGCGCTGCTTTACTCGCTACCGCCTGCCTGATCGCCCCGCTGACCGCCGGAGAACCGCCACACGGCTCCAGCACAGCAGCTAGCGAAGTGTCACGCCGCTCGGCAGCCGTCCAAGACGCCCAAGAACTGCTGAAAAAAGGCGACGAGGCCTACACCAGCGGCCGCTACTCAGAGGCTGTGGAGTCTTATACTGCGGCACGCAGTTTGATCCCAAACGCGCCGATTTCTGCCGAGTTACGGTCCGCCGCCACCGACCGTTTTGCCCAAGCCTCCGTCGAACTCGCTCGCACCCTTTCGCGCAAAGGAGAAGTGGCCGCTGCCAAGGCCGCCGTGGATCGAGTCCTCGCCGAGTCCGTCGCCCCAGATCATCTCGGTGCACTTGCGATGCGAGCTCAGCTTGACGACCCCATCCGCACCAATCCGGCACTCACCGCAGCCCATGCCAAGGACGTGGATTCCGTGCGCCGCCTGCTCTACACCGCGGAAGGAGCCTATAATCTCGGGAAATTCGATGAGGCGAAATCCCGCTACGAAGACGTCCTCCGCATCGATTCCACCAACACCGCTGCCCGACGTGGCATGGAAAAACTCGCAGCAGCGAAAAGCGACTACTCGAAGTCCAGTTACGACCAAGCCCGCGCAGAAATGCTCAGCCAAGTCGATAGCCAATGGGAGCAGCAAGTGCCGCCCTCCGCAGCGGACCTCTCCCTCACCACCAGTGACACGGACTCGACCGACACCAACTCGGCTTCGGTCAGAAACAAGCTCGACCGTATCATCATTCCCAAGTTCGCCCTAGCCCAAGCCTCGCTTGATGAAGCACTTGATTATCTACGCATCCGAGCCGCAGAAAACGATAGCACTGAGCTGGATCCCACCCTCAAAGGGGTGAATTTCACCGTCAATCTCGGAGCACCCGATTCACCTGTAGCGACGAAAATCCGCAGCTTACGCTTCGATCTCCAGCTCACCAGCGTCCCGATTTCCCAAGTTCTCAAATACATCACTGCAGCCACCCAGACGTCCTACCACACAGACGATTTCGCGGTAAACATTACTGCGGCAGGCTCGAACTCCGCCGAACTCATTTCCCGAATCTACCGCGTGCCACCTGATTTCATCAGCACCTTGAGCAGCGGTGTGACCGAGGCGGCGTCCGCAGATCCATTCGCAGAAACTCCCAAGGCCGGACTGTTACCCAAGCGGCTCGGTGCCCAAGAAGCACTGACAAAGCAAGGCGTCGTCTTCCCTCAAGGCGCATCCGCAACCCTGATCGGCTCCAATCTTCAGGTGGTCAACACAGAGATCAATCAGGACTTCATTTCCCAAGTCATCGAAACTCTCACCAAAGCGGAACCAGTCATCATCGCCGTGAGAGTGACGATGATTAAGGTCCAGCAAACTCGGCTCGAAGAACTGGGTTTCGACTGGATTCTCGACAACTTCGGCTTCGGTGGGGCCGGCTGGGTTCCAGGATCCTCACGCCTGAATCTAAGCGGTGGATCCGCCGGGAACGGGCGTAGCATCACCGACATCACGCAACCCATCGCTAACAACCCACCACGCCCACTCACCGCAGGAAACCGCAGCGGTGACTCAGCCCTATCAAGCGACAGCATTGACGGCCTGATCAATAATCCATCTGGCCGGCAAACGTCAAACTCAGCTCCGGGAGTCCTCGGAATCCGCGGAGACCTCAGCGGCGCAACTTATCAAATGCTCATGCGCGGACTGAACCAATCCAAGGGAGTCGATATGATGGCTAAGCCGGCGATCATCACTCGCAGCGGCCAGTCATCCACCATCGCCGTGGTCCGGGAAATTCTATATCCCACTGAATATGAACCACCTGAGCTTCCCAACTCCACCAGCGGAGGCATCGAAGGTGGCGATATTTTTGGCGGAGGAAATAGCGGGTCGTTTCCTGTGACCCCAGCCACACCAACGGCCTTCGAAAAGCGCGACGTCGGCGTCACCCTCGAAGTCCTTCCTGTGGCAGATCCCAGCAAACAGTTCGTCAATGTCACTCTCAATCCGTCTTTCACCGACTTCGACGGCTTTGTAAACTATGGCAGCCCGATCCGTAGTACCACGCAAAGCCTATTCGGACCTAAAACGGTGGAACTCACCGCAAACGCGATCTTGATGCCCGTCTTCAGCAAGCAAGCATTCTCCACCAGCGTCGATGTCGCCGACGGATCGACCATCGTTGTCGGAGGATTGATGCAGGAAAGCGTCGAAAACGTAGAGGACAAAACACCGGTTCTGGGTAGTCTTCCCATCGTCGGACGGATGTTCCAATCCAAGGTGAAAAAGCCCGTCTCCACAGCCATTCTCTTTCTCGTCAATGTGGAACTCGTTGATCCGACAGGGCGTCCCTACCGCGACCGCTGATCCACCTGAATCCGTTTTTCAATTCTCAAAATGCCTTCCGCCCCTATCGAACCCGAAAAGTATTCAATAGATGAAATGATGGAACGACTGAAGGTGGGGCCTTCAGAAAGTCAGGAAGATGGACAACTCGTCACCCGGGCCGACGGCAGTCAAGCGATCAAAGTACGCAAGCGCAAACGCCGCTCCACCCAGACTCAAAAAGAGGATGTTCTGCAGTCTAGGCGATCGCGTATCTTGCAGGTTTCCGGGGCGCTCATCCTCATTTTCATCGCCGCATTGGCAGTCGGTGCAGGGATCATCTACGCAAATAGCAGTCCGTTCAGAGAGAAATTAGTGCGGGACATCGGCGAGACAAGCGGAGCTACGGTCGATTTGCAGCAATTTCGGATGAATCCCAAGACCGCAAACGCAGCTCAGCTCGTTTTGGCTTGGCCACAGGAAAATGCACTCGAAAAGCTTATACTCACCGACCTCAACGCAGAAGTTTTCCCTTCCAGTTTTCTCGGTAAGTCATTGAGTGGCGAGGAAATCACCGCGAGTCACGGTAGGCTTCATCTTCAAGTGCCGAAAACGGGTGACCTCATCACCCCACGGCCCATCACCACCCCAGAATCCGCCATCCGCTTCAACCGCTATCGGGTTCGGGCACTGGATCTCACCCTCGGCGAAGAGGCAGCACCTGCCGTCAGCCTCATCCACTCTGAGGGATCGCTAACTCCGCGCAATGTGAATGGCCGCCCTCAACTATCACTGTATCAAGGCAACTTGGCCATTTCAGGGTGGCCAAAATTGCGGTTGGATCGGGCACTCATCGAATTTCGTGGCGGTGATGCAGAGATTATTGGGATGCGCATCCTCAACGAAAAAGACGATCGCGGTTCGTTTGAGCTTTCCGGGACGATTTCTCCCTACCGCCCACAACAACCTTCAAGCTTGGCGGTCAGCCTCGACTCTTTCGAGCTTGCCGGACTGATCGGCCCCGAGTTGGGACGCTTATTTTCTGGACGCGTCGATTCGCTCCCCATTGCGAGATCTAATTATTTATCTTTCGCACCGACGAAGGACCCGGCGCCCAAGCTCGAAATTGCATTCCACGCTGCACCGACCTCACATGTGGAGGTCCAAGGCTTACCGTTCCTTTTCGCACTCTCCCAAATCCTCGAATATCAATGGTTCGAACGTCCTATTTTCGAGGTGAATTCGAGCGGGAGTATTCACCGAGAGTCGGACTCTGTCTCGCTGCGCAACCTCGAGTTTGAGAGCAAAGGGCACTTGGCACTGCGGGGAGACATTTCCATCGCGGCGAATCATACCCTTTCCGGAAATCTTCGTGTCGGCGTGGCGAACGGGATGATTGCCACTGCCAAAAACACCAAGTTGAGATCCATCTTCGGCCAGCCGCAAGATGGCTTCTGCTGGATCACCATTCAAATCGGAGGATCCGCCTCGGCACCCACCGACACCTTTAAGGAGTTGTTCTCTGGCGCAGTCACCTCCCAGGACGCGCCGACACCTGTGGAAAAGGGCGAATCAAGCTTCGACGACCTGACACGCCCTAGATGAAACGACTGACTCAGGCAGGGACGTCCTTGTCGTCCGATGACCGAGCTTCCAGCCCAAATCATGGAGAACTTTTTCCGAAGAAGTGCGTGGCGTTCCACTGAATTTTGGTCCATGGTGTCCAACGGATAAGACAGTTAGACCTGTAATCCGCTCATCAAACTACAACCAATACGAACCATGCAAACCGCCAACGTCAATCTGCCGATTACTGTCACCGTAAGACACGAGCAAGTGACTGATGCCCTCCGCGACCACGCGATCAAAAAAATCGAGGGTCTCCATTTGGACTACCCGCGGATCATCGAAGCCAAGGTCATTCTCGACGTCCAAAAGAACCGGCACATTGCCGAAATCATTTTATTCTGCGCGAACCACATCACCATTGAGGCCGACACCGAGGGCAAGGACATGTATGTAGCCCTCGACGAGACGATCGAAAAAATCGCCCGCCGGATGCGCAAACACAAAACGCGTCTGCTTAAGAAACACCGCCCGCATCGGAACGAGTCAATCCGGCACTTGGAGGAACGTTTCTTCAAGGAAGACGCTCTGGATCACCCCGAGAATTCTGATGTCGATCCCGTGCCGTTCATCATTCATCCAGAAAACTACGCGGTGCGGACGATGTATAAAGAAGATGCGATCATGCAGCTCGAGCTCTCGGACCGTCCCTTCGTGCTTTACAAGAGCGCCCGCCGCGGTTGCCTAACTATTGTCTATCGCAGGAAAGATGGTGAATACGCAGCCATGGATATCAAAGATTGACCTAGCGCTCGGTTATTTTCGAATCAAGCCGGTCGGGACATTCCCCGGCCGGCAGGATGATGAAGCAACGCATTCGCGCCTTGTTGAGAGCTAGATCGGGTTTGGAGAGGGCGAGAATTTTTACTGCCCCCGATGTGACCGTGCCGGGTGTGGTGCTATGCCCATCACCGTTACTCGATGATTGACACGAAAAAGCCGCCCTTTTCAGAGCGGCTTTTCAAAATCTGGCAGCAACCCTCAGGCTTGCTCGTCCGCTTGAGGAGCAGCGGCTTCCGCTTCCACGGTTTTTTCCGCGACAGGCTCGACAGCCTCCGTGGACTCAGGAGCAGCGGCAGCGATCTGCACTTCTTCCAGCTCCGGTGACTTCTTGGCAACCTTCTTGGCGGGCGCCTTTTTCGCGACAGCCTTCTTCGCGGTAGTCTTCTTAGCCGAGTCGGCCTTCTTGACGGCATGGCTTTTCACTGAGCCGCCGAGTTTCGCCTGATCGGCCTTGCGCTTGATGTAATCAGCGCGGCGACGGCGTTTAACGATCTTTTTAAGTTGTTGTCCCATGGTTGGTAGCCATCTGCCTAGGGGCTGGAGCGGGCAGGATCAAGGGAAAATCTCGCAGGATTTCACCATGCCGTCGTTTCGTAATCGACAATCATCGGTTCCAGACCCGACATTCCCGTCCCATGGCAGGCATCATCATTTCCCCACGCGCTCGCATTTTCCACGGTCACGAGTGGATTTACGCCACCGAAATCAAGAAAACCTTCGGCGATCCGAAACCCGGTGATGTCATCACGCTTAAGGACTTCCGGGACCGGCCGCTCGGCACCGCCATCTATAATCCCCAATCCCAGATCGTCGCCCGCCGCTTTTCCCGTCGTAAGCAAGACCTCGATCTCGACTTCTTCACCCGCCGCATCGGCCAAGCCATCGAGCACCGGAAAAATTCTGGGATCGATGAGACCCTCGCCCGCCTCGTCTGGTCCGAGTCCGATGGCCTTCCGGGACTGATCGTGGACCGCTACGGCGATCACCTCTCCGTCCAGACACTCACGCTCGCCATGGACTTGCGGAAGAAAATCATCCGCGACGCGCTCATTTCCCTACTCCATCCCGCCTCGATCGTCCTGCGGAACGACTCGCCTTACCGCAAGGCCGAGGGCATGGAACCCGGCATCGAAATGCTCCACGGCGAAAATCCCGGCGCATTTCAAGTCACCGCAAACGGCCTGATTTTCGAGATCGACCTCTTCGACGGTCAAAAAACCGGCCTCTACCTCGACCAACTCCAAGCCCACGCCGAGGTAGCCGCTCTATCCAAGGGCAAGCGCGTCCTCGACTGCTTCACCAACCAAGGCGGCTTCGCTCTCGCTTGTGCCAAAGCCGGAGCGGCCAAGGTCACCGCGGTCGATGTTTCCGCCAGCGCCTGTGCCGCCGCGCGGAAAAATGCCGAGCTCAACGGCGTGGAAATCGAAGTCCTCGAACACAACGTCTTCGATTTCCTCAAACACGCGAAACCCGAGTATGACCTGATCATCCTCGATCCACCGAGCTTCACCCGCAACAAGGCCACGCTGATGGACGCCATGCGCGGCTATAAAGAAATCCACCTGCGTTCGCTTAAACTGCTCGACCGAGGTGGCCTGCTTTCCACTTTCTGCTGCTCCTACCACGCTTCCCGCGAGTTGTTCATGGAGAATTTGGTGGACGCCTCGGTGGATGCTAAAAAATCTGCGCGATTCGTAATGAATCACTCTCAACGCGCCGACCACCCGATCCTTATTTCCATCCCAGAAACCGGCTATCTCAAGGGCTTCACCGTCGAAGTCATCGCCTCCCGCTAATCGTCCGCCGTGCCCGGCAGCAGGAATTGTTGCGAACTGGGGCAAGGTCAGTTTGGCTGACTTTGCTGTTGGGCAACACGGTTGCCGATGGCCCGATGAAAGTGACAAACCTAAATCAAGACGTCCCGCTGGACGATTTCCCCGGGACGGGTGCTGGTGTGCGGCCAGAGCTTACGGCCGGGATAAATGGCGGTCTGGATACCAGTGTGGACATGGTCGCCCACGACGACACCGAACTTGCGGCGACCGGTGTCCACGAGACTGCCGCCGACCATCGAGTGGTGGTTTTTCCCGTCGTGGCGGAGGTTTGAAACGGTCGTGCCTGCGCCGAAATTCACGCCTTCACCGAGGACTGAATCGCCGACGTAGGAGAGATGCCCGACGTTGGACTTGGATAGGATGAGCGAGTTCTTGATTTCGACGGATTGACCGATGTGGCAGTGATGGCCGATGCTGGTATTTCCTCGGATGTAGCAGTTCGGGCCGATCTTGCAGTGAGCGCCGATGACCACATTTCCCTCGATGAAAACGCCGGGCAAGATGCGAGATCCTTCTCCGAGAGAAATCACTCCTTGAATCACTGCGGCGGGGTGGATCTCGCCATTGATGGCGGCTTGTAGAAGTGCAGAAACGGCGAGTTCGTTGGCGCGGAGCAAATCCCACGGATAGCGAATGATGAAGGATGAGGTGGCGATGAAGCCGTCCTCGGGATTAGCCGCAGGTCCGATCCAAGCGAGTAGGGTGTGCTCGGGAGTGACCAGAGTGGTTTTCCCGGAGGCGAGGAATCGCGAAACGTCTGCGGCATCGAGCCACGCACAGGGATTCGCAAAAACAGTTTCTTCTCGGATGGCCCGTCGCTGATGGCTGGCCAGCGAGGCGTTGGCGATGGGAAAATCCTCAATTTCCCGGGTGAGCGAGAGTGGCCAGCAGTCGGAGCTTGCGAATGACATCAGCGGATTTCTAGCCGATTTCCTCGTGGATGGCAGCGGAAAATTTCTCGATCCACGAGTGGACCTCGGCCAGCTCACGATGCTCGACGAGGACGCGAATTTTATGCTCGGTGCCGGAGTAGCGAATCAGGTGGCGTCCGCTCTCGCCAAACTCGGCGGTGGCTTGCTTCATGAGCTCTTGGAGCTTAGACAAACTCTCTAACGGCGGCTTGGAGGTCACCGCCAAATTCGCGAGCTGGGTGGGATATTCGTGCATGATCGCAGCCAGCTGAGCGAGCGTGGCCTTGCGCTCGACCATCATCCGCAGCACTTGCAGCGAGCTGAGAATGCCATCGCCAGTGGTGACGTGGTCGCCGAAAATGAGGTGGCCGGAATTTTCCCCGCCGAAGGAGTAGTTATTCTTCCTCATGCACTCGATGACGCTGCGGTCGCCGACGGCGGTGGTCTCGACCTTGATGCCCTGTTTTTTCATGGCCTCGATCAGTCCGAGATTACTCATGACGGTGGCGACGAGGGTGTCGTGCCGGAGTTTTCCGTGAGCCTTGAGACCGAGGGCGCAGAGACCGAGGATGCGGTCGCCGCTGACGACGCGGCCATTTGCATCGGTGAAAATCACGCGGTCGGCATCGCCATCGAATGAGATTCCAAGGTCGGCGTTGTGCTTGCGGACCAGCACCCCGGCAGCTTCGGGATGGAGGGCTCCACAGCCGTCATTGATGTTGATACCGTCCGGCTGGTTCGCGGTGACGATGACTTCCGCACCGAGTTCTTTAAAAATAAGCGGCGCGATGAAATAGGCCGCGCCGTGACCACAATCGACGACGATTTTCATCCCGTGGAGTGAGACATTATCCGCCGTGTTTTTCGCAAATTCGATGTAACGGCCGCGGGCGTCGTCGATCCGGTGGGCCTTGCCGATGTTTGCAGGCGGCAGCGGCGGCGACTCGGGTTCGTCGCCGAGGATGTGGCGCTCGATGAGGTTTTCCAGATCGTCAGAAAGCTTGTAGCCATCGGGACCGAAAATTTTCATCCCATTATCTTCGTAGGGATTATGAGACGCCGTGATCATGATCCCGGCGGCAGCACCCATCGATTGGGTCAAGTGAGCGACGGCCGGGGTCGGCAGCGGGCCGACGAGATAGACGTCCATCCCCATCGAGACCAAGCCGCTGGTGATCGCAGTTTCTAGCATGTAGCCGGAAATGCGGGTGTCCTTACCGATCAGCACCCGGTTCCGACTGCGGCCGGAAGAGCGGAGGACATTTGCCACCGCCTTGCCCATGCGCAGCGCGACCTCGGCGGTGATGGGGAATTCGTTTACACGGCCGCGGATGCCGTCGGTGCCGAAGAGTTTAGGTGCTTGTTTCACAGTTCAGAAAGAGGGCAAGGTGTTCGAAATCAACGAGAAGGATACAAAATAATCTGAGTGCACCCTCAGAGTCCACCAAGGATCGCACGGCGGATGCGACCGGGGGATTTTTTCAAAAACTGGCGGGCAAGCGACTCAAATGCCTCGGACAAATCCGTGAGATGCAATTCCAACGAACCTTCCCGCGTCTCGGATTGAAGTAAATCGAGACGAGTGAGTTCCTTTTTTAAATGCTCCGCGCAAGTCGTCGCAGAATCCACAAGGCGAATGTCTGGCGGGAGCAGCTCTTTTAAAACTGGAATCAGCAAGGGGTAATGGGTGCAAGCGAGTAGCAAAGTATCCATCCCCTTTTCCACCAGCGGATCAAGATATGCCTTCAAAACCAGCCGCGTCGCCGGATGCTCGATCCAGTTTTCCTCGATCAATGGGACGAGCAGCGGCGTCGCTTGGCCGTGAATGATCAGCCCGGTTTTCCTCGAAGCGAGTGCGTGTTGATAAGCGTGGGAGCCGATGGTGCCACGAGTTGCGATGATGCCGATGCGCTCGGCATTCGGGCAAGCAAGCGCCGCCTCCACGCCCGGTTCGATCACGCCGAGAATCGGAATTCGGTAATGCTCACGAAGCTGCGGCAACGCATGAGCGGTGGCCGTATTACAAGCCACGACGACCGCTTTTACGCCTTTCGAAATCAGGAAACGCACATCCTCATCCGCGAAGTGCCGGATCGTTTCCGGGCTTTTCGAGCCGTAGGGCAGTCGCGCCGTATCTCCCAGATACAGAATGTCTTCCGCCGGTAAAAGTTCCTGCACCGCCCGCACGACGGTCAGTCCGCCGACTCCCGAGTCGAAAAATCCAAGTGGCGCTGAATTCACTCCGCGAATTGTGGACAACGCCCGCACGACTGGAAACTGAAATTCTTCCCCGTTTTCCGCTTTCCCGGCGTCACCCGCAGGACTAGTTTCCCGCCAGATGAGCAGTTGCGGCCCGAAAATGAAGATGGATCCGGCATTGCACCGGGACAAGAAGCCCCCGTGGATCAAGGTGCGGCTGCCCAATAATCCAGCGTTCTGGTCCACGAAATCTCTCATCACCGACCTAAAACTGGTGACCGTCTGCGAAGAAGCCCAGTGCCCGAACCGCTGGGAATGCTGGGGCCAAGGCACCGCCACCTTCATGATCGCTGGCGACAAATGCACCCGCGCCTGCGGATTTTGTGCGGTGAAAACCGCAAAGCCCGACGCTTTAGAATCCGACGAACCCGCCCGCGTCGCCGAGGCCACTCGCCGCATGAATCTCCGCCACGTCGTCATTACTGCCGTCGCCCGTGACGACCTCCGCGACGGTGGGGCCGAGCATTTTAAACACACCATCGCGGCCGTCCGTCAGGCGAACCCCGAGATCATCATCGAGGTGCTCGTGCCCGATTTTAATGATCGCGATTGGGCGCTTTCGATGGTGATGGACGCCCGACCGCACATTTTTAACCACAACCTCGAAACCGTCGAGCGGCTCACCCCACTGGTCCGTTCGCGTGCCCAGTACCAGCGCAGCCTCACCGTTTTGAAAAAAGCCAAGGCCATGGTCCACGGCAAGGTCGCCACCAAGAGTGGGATGATGCTCGGCCTCGGCGAGCGCCCCGAGGAAATCCTCCGTGCCATGGACGACCTGCTCGCCCACGACGTCACCGTCCTCACGCTCGGCCAATACCTCCGCCCGACGCCCAAGCACCTTCCCGTCGTCGAATACATCACCCCGGAAACCTTCGACGAATACAAGGCAATCGCCCTCGCCAAAGGCTTCCGCCACGTCGCCAGCGGGCCACTCGTGAGAAGCTCTTACCACGCCGCGAACTTCCGGCCAGAACTCGATGTGCTCGAAGCCATCGAGGCCGATGTCCGCGCCGCGCAAGGCTTGGAACTCGGCCCCGAGCACCTCTCGCTGCCCACTCCCAAGTCGGCACTGATCCAAGCCATCGCCTGAGTCCATGCGCCACTGGTTGATCAAGTCCGAGCCAGACGTCTTCGGCATCGACCACCTTGCCGAAGTGAAGCGCGAGCCATGGAGCGGCGTGCGGAAT
>JAYUHS010000128.1:0-4360 GCA_043766715.1 Luteolibacter sp. | reverse complement strand
GTTTTGGTCAATCTGGTCTCCCAGCGCGTCCGGCAATTGAACAGCGGCCGTTCTCCGTTGATTGCCACCCGCCCCAGCATGGGCGTGGCAGACATCGCCCTCCAAGAAATCATCGAGGGAAAGATCAAGCTGGTCCACCGGGACGCTCCCTAAAGATCAAGCAGTTCTGATCCCTGAGCCACTCCATGAGCGCGGAAATCGCCACCAACCGGAAAGCCGGACGGGATTTCCACATCTCGGAGAAATACGAGGCCGGGATCGAGCTCAAGGGCACCGAGATCAAGTCGATCCGGGCCGGTAAGATCAATATCTCGGACGGCTTCGCCCGCGTCGAAAACAACCAGATTTTTCTCTACGGTTGTAACATCCAGTCATGGGAAACCGCGAGCGAGTGGTATAACCACGCCGAGAAACGTCCACGGCGCTTACTTCTCCATAAGAGTGAGATCCTCAAGCTCGCCAATGCCACCCACGTCAAGGGCTGCACCCTTCCCCTGCTACGGGTCTATTGGAAAGACCGCCGAGTGAAGGTGGAAATCGGCGTTGGAAAAGGAAAAACCCACTCCGATCAACGCCAAGACCTCAAGGAAAAGGTCGAGCTGCGCGAGGCGGCACGGGAGATGTCGCGCTTCAACCACCGCTAAAGCTGCACCTTTCGCTTTTCCCCACCAAGGAGCGCTCTTCCGTTCTCTTTTCTTCGGAGTTCGATGTTGGGCGTTCGATGTTCCTCCCCCTCAAGGCTTCACCCGTGACGGAGGGTCAGTGGGCGGCCGGGAAATCACCGAACCCGCTGCCGGCACCACTTTCGGCGCTACGGGATTCGTCGAGCGGAACTCACCCTCGCCCGGCATCGTCAGCAGATCCGGCATCCGGTTGCCATCGTCCGGTATCCCGGGAAGCATTGGTTCTAAAGGCGCTGGCTCGGGTAACTTGATCTCCACGCTCTTCACCACCGGCGGCGGAGCGATCACCGTCGCCTTCGGAGCGACACATGAGACCAGCACCATCGAAAGTGGTAGCAAAGCGCAGGTAGTGGTTTTCCAATAACACATAATCATTTTCTCCTCAGCCCAGCACGAGCCGACAAGACCGCAAGAAAGCCATTTGCGAACGCATTCGCAAGGCCGAACCACCACCTCGCTCTTTCTACAAACCATGCTCGCAGCTCTCTCACCCGTTCACTAGCTTCACCCCATGCCCGGCACGTTCACCCTGGTCCTTGAAACATCCACGCCCCGCGCCTCACTTGCCACCATCCAGCCGGACGGACGGCTAGAGCAACGGAACTTCACCAGCGACCGCAGCCACAACTCCCTACTGTTCTTACCCCTCCAAGAACTACTCGATGCACGCGAGTCGGCGGAAATCGGGTTGGTCCTCGTCGGCAGTGGACCCGGTAGCTACAGCGGCACTCGGGTCGGGATCGCTGCGGCACAAGGAGTCGCCATCGCCGCGGGCTGCCCTGCCGTCGCATTTCCATCGATCCTCGCCGTGCCCTCCACAGAAAACGGCGCGGCTTGCCTCGCGATCGGCGATGCCCGGCGCGGCAGCTTCTGGACCGCCATGATTGAGGACTCTCAACTCCACGTCGCACCCGAACTCACCGACACCGCCGGGCTAGAGGCCATCGTTTCAGCGACCCTCGCCGCCGGCATCGCCGTGATTTCCTTCGAGGACCCGGCACGTTTTCCACTTCCAGCCGAACTCTCGCAGCAAGTCCGGCACGAGTTCCCCGATGCCACCCGATTGTGGAATGTATGGCAATCCTCCGAGCCAAAAACCCGCGACCGGTGGCTCAATGATCCGCCGCAACCGATTTACCTCAAGCCGCCGCACATCACTCCAGCCAAGCACCCATGGTGGCTACCGCCTCGTGCCACTCCAGCAGGGACCATCGCGGCTCTGCTGGGGAAATGACTAAAGAATTTATAACGCCAAAACAATAACCCCGCCGGAATCCCCCACGAAAATCTCCCGTAATCGGCGGTTGGCGAACGCCGGGGCGGGCACTAGCTTTCCGCCGTGGTAGATGATTCGCCCCATTCCGGCTTCCCAATCCAGCTTCAAGGGCAACTGCTCTTGGCAGATCCGTCCTTGCGCGACGGCACCTTCAACCGCTCCGTCGTCTTCCTCGCCGAGCATCACTCCGGGCAAGGTTCCTATGGCCTGATCCTCAATCACCCCACCGGGAAAACCGTGGGTGATTTCCTCCCCGGTCAAGATTTCGCCCCACTGCGGCTACTCCCCGTCCACACCGGCGGCCCTGTCGCCCAAGACCAGCTCGCGTTTTCCTCCTTCTGGTGGAGTAAAAAACAAGGCCTGCGCTGGGCCATTCGCATCTCCGCCGAGGAGGCCGTGGACCACGCCCACCGGCCGGGCCACATCGTCCGCGCCTTCGTCGGCCACTCTGGCTGGAGCGCCGGGCAGTTGGAAAACGAACTCCGCCACAGCTCGTGGTTTCCCGCCCACCCGCAGCCAGATCTGCTCGGCCATTCACAAGACCTCACACTCTGGACTGAGCTCATGCGCCATCTTTCCCCACTCCATCGTATCCTAGCAGAGGCTCCACAAGACCCCTCGCTCAACTGACCTTCGTTCGTTTTTTCCAGCTCATCATGTCAGACTCGCCACTCGTTTTCAGCCTCATCCCAGAAATCATTGAGGAAATCGCCGCCGGCCGACTCGTCATCGTCGCCGATGATCCATCCCGGGAAAACGAAGCCGACCTCGTCGGTGCCGCCTCACTCTGCACCCCGGAAATGGTCAACTTCATGGCCATCCACGCCCGCGGACTCATCTGCGCCCCACTCACCGCCGAGCGCGCTGAGGAACTCGAACTCCCCCAAATGACCCGCCGTAACCGCGAGGGCCACAAGACTGCCTTCACTGTCAGCGTCGATGCCGCACAAGGCATCACCACCGGCATTTCCGCTGCCGACCGTGCTCTAACCATCCGCCTCCTCGCAGATCCCGCCGTCACCCCCGACCACTTCGTTCAGCCCGGCCACGTCTTCCCACTCCAAGCCGTCCCAGATGGAGTCCTCCGGCGCACCGGCCACACCGAGGCCGCGCTCGATCTCACCCGCCTCGCTGGTTTACCCGCCGCCGCCGTCATTTGTGAAATCATGAACGACGACGGCACCATGGCCCGCGTCGGCCAGCTCGGCCCCTATCAGCAGCGCCACGGCCTCAAGGCCTGCACCATCGCCCAGCTCATCGAGTACCGCAGACGCTCCGAAAAACTCGTCCACCGCGAGGAAACCGTCCTGATGCCCACCGACTTCGGCCAGTTCAACTGCCACCTCTACCGCATCAAGACCGACGCCAGCCATCACCTCGCTCTCACCATGGGCGAGATCGATCCCCACAAACCCACCCTCGTCCGCGTCCATTCCGAGTGCCTCACCGGCGACGTCTTCCAATCCCGCCGCTGCGACTGCGGTGGCCAGCTTGCCGACGCCCTCGAGCGGATTTCCATCGAAGGCGGCGTCCTCCTTTACCTCCGCCAAGAAGGCCGCGGCATCGGCCTGCCCGCCAAGATCCACGCCTACAAGCTCCAAGAAGAAGGCTACGACACCATCGAGGCCAACGAAAAACTCGGCTTCGGCTCCGATCTCCGCGACTACGGCATGGGCGCTCAGATCCTCTACGACCTCGGCGTCCGCCAAATGCGACTGCTCACGAACAATCCCAAAAAAGTCATCGGCCTCGAAGGCTACGGCCTCGAAATCGTCGAGCAAGTCCCCATCCGCCAAGCGCCCAATCCCGACAACGAAAAATACCTAGAAACCAAGCGCACCCGCATGGGTCACAGCCTCTAGCAAAAGCGTGGTTGCTGCGTCTCGCAGCAACTCCTTTCTTTTCCATTCGATATTCTGTTTTCTACGGACGCTTTCACCCAGCAGCCCCCGTTCCATTTTCCTTATCTCCTCAACTCTGCTGCCGTGAAAACCATACGCCACCCAGTCCTGAGGCGGCTCTGCGAAAGACTGGCTGCGACGCGAGCGGATGGTAGTCGCACGGCGGATGATCACCGGCGGCCAGCTGACGCAGGAAGTGGCAGGGACGCTCGGATTCAGCTCACCCAATAATTTCCGTCGGGAGTTTCTGGTATATCACCAAGTGGGTCCGCTGGATTTCCAAAGGAAAAGCTGGGGGGATTGAAGAGGTCGTGCTGATGACCAAGATCCGCGTTTTTTGATCTTTCATCTTGCCCAAACGGATTTTCGTCGATTGGCTTTAGACGTTCACTCCGGTGGATGGGGAAGTAAGAAACCTCACGTCAGGCGGTCGGCATCGACCGCAACGATGCCGCCAAACCGACTGAAAGGTCGGGGAGGCGGTGGCGCATGTCCAAGCC
>JAYUHS010000127.1:0-11491 GCA_043766715.1 Luteolibacter sp. | reverse complement strand
GTGAATTGTTCGGCAGCGCACTTCCGAGGGTGATGGCCGTCAAGGGAACGGTGGTGTCGCCAATGGTGTTAGGAACCGTGGTGATCGTTGAGTTCAGGGCGCTGACGTTCGTCCAACTCGTGCCATTATCGAGACTGTAGAAAAACCAGTAACCGGGAAGCTCGTTGGTGCTGCTTCCGACGGTAAAGCGGCGGATTTGAAATCCCGTGTAAATCGTGGTGAGTGGCGAGCCGGTGGTGTTCGTCACGCTCAGTTGCAGAGCGGATCCTTGGACGCTGGTTGGGGAGAGGCCCAGCGCGCGATCCGCCGTAGAGGTGGTGAGAGCGTAGTTGTAACCCTTGGTGGCACTGGTCGCGGTGAAAGCCGTTGCGGCGGTGAGCACGGGTGAGGTCGCGGTGGTTCCGCCGCCGACGCTGAGTGAACCACTCGCCGGGATGCTGGAGGTCCATGTGCCGCTGCCGCCACCAGTGTAGGCAATAACGGACCAATCGGCGGGAGGCGTGGTTCCGGCCGTTCCCATGGAGTTGAAATCCTGTGTGTAGGGAGTGCTGTTGGAAATATTCACCGCGGACGCGGGAATCAGGCCGAGCAAGCTGATCGAGGTGATACCCGCAGCGAAGTGATGGAGTGATAGATTCATAAGGGGAAGGAGAGAAATGGTGGGGATTATTCAGTCGGGCTTGAAACCGGAGTGGCGGCACCTCCAGCGAGATGGCGTTCCGCTTCTTTCGCGATCACGGAAAGTTCCGGTTTGCCGCGGTCGAGGTTGGGCATGGCGGCGATGCGGTCGCGGACGGCGCTCCATGCCGTGCGGGCATCCGCCGTGCGGCCCGCAGTGGCGAGGATTCGGGCACGCTCACACATCCAGGACTCGGGTTGTGGCGAAATTTTCTCAAGCCCGCCGACTCTGAGCAGCGCTGCATCGAAATCGCGGCGGGCGATGTCGATTTCCAGCGCCTTGGCGAGGAGTGATGGGTCATTGCCGAACTTGGCAATGGAGGTTCCGGCAAGTGCGGAGGCTTCTGATAGAAATTCCGATGAGCGCAGGCAGTCGATCACTTCGAGATACAATGCCGGACCGGGTGAAGTCTGATTTTCGATCACCATCCGGTAGTCGATGACGGCGAGGTCATTCTCACCGGAAGCCGCGTGCAGCCTCGCACGGACGAGTCTTGCTTCCGGCTGCGTCGGCTGGCGGGTGATTTCGGACTCTAGCAAGTCGAGCGCATCCTCACGCTTTCCGGTTTCGGCGAATGCGCGGGCGATGACGGCGCGGGTGGCAAATTCGCCGGGCGCGAGCAGCTCGGCTTTTTTCGCGTCTGAGATCGCGCGCGGCCAATCGGTGTGGCGGATGGCGAGCGTGCTCCGCAGATACCACAGCGCGGCGTCATCGGGCTTCTCTGCTAGGTGGAAATCCGTGAGTTCCAGTTCCTCGCCGAAGTCACCGCCCGTGATGACGGGTAAATCGGCTAGCGCGGTGTCGGCTTCTTTCATGAGCTGAATCATCGCCGGACTTCCGCGTTCCAGATTCGGCAGGGAAGCGAGGTGATCCTTGAGGGCCAGCCACGCCGCGCGGGCATCCGATGGACGGCCTGCTAGGGTGAGGATAGCGGCGCGTTTTGCCATCCAAGGCTCGGGACGCGGGGCGGTTTTTTGTAATGATTCCACCCGCTGGAGTGCGTTTTCCCAGTGCTTGGCTTGTTGATCGACTTCGAGGGCTTTGAGCAAAACCGCCGTGTCATCCCCATGGCGTTTGAGGGAGGAGCTTAGCAGAGCCGCAGCTTCTTCCGCTGCATCCGCGTCCATCATAGCGTCGGCGATTTCGATCACCAACTCGGGATCGACATCGGGATGGATGAGAAGAGCTTCGCGGAAATCGTCGAGTGCTGCGGAGCTTTTCCCGAGTTTCCGCAGCACCCGGCCGCGCGATGCGAGGGCTCCGGCGTGCTTGGGATTCGTGAGAATAAACGCATCAAGTTCCGTTTTCGCTGGTGCGAACTTTCCTCCTTGGGCGAGCGCTTGTCCCTTGAGCCAGCGGGTCGGGAATTTCGCCGGAGCGAGGGCTTCGACTTTGTTGAGATCGAGCATCGCCAGCATCCACTCGCGGTGGCCTAGGTTGATTTCCGCGCGCCTGAACCAGCGATCCGCGCTTTCGGGATGCGCGGCGAGTTCGCTGTCGATGGCGATTAGCAAATCATGATAGGCCCCGTGGGCGAAAGCCTGCGTGGCGAAGACGCAGAGCGCCGATGCGGCGAAGAGCCAACGGCAGAAAACTACGGGGGTGTGAGGGGATGTGGGGGACAACGCCGGGAGTCCACCCCGACCTCGCATCTATCACTCAATCAATTTCGGTGACGAAAAACTCAGTGAACATTCCGTCATCATCCGGAGTTGTTATTCGATTAGATTCTTTGAATTTTGTCACAAACGGCCCGCTTGGAATTTTTCCCGTCGCCGCATTAGCCGTGTACGCCAGTATTCTTAGGTCATTCCACTGAATATCGATGCTTGCCGGGTAGGGTGTGGCGCGGTAAGCGCCTGCTGTGATGGCTAAGAAACCGGTTGTATTGATTATTCGCGATGGCTGGGGTGTGAATCCCGGTGGAGAAAAAACTGCGGTGAAGGATGGAAATGCCACCTTGCTGGCGAAGACTCCATTTCACCAAGTGATGTTCGCAAAGTATCCCAAGGGTTTCCTGAGCGCGTCCGGCCTCGATGTCGGTCTTCCGCCCGGACAAATGGGCAATTCTGAAGTCGGCCACCTCAATCTGGGCGCAGGCCGGATCGTTTACCAAGACCTGACCCGCATCAACAAGGCGATCGATGAGGGCGCGCTCGGTAAGAATCCTGTTTTCGTGGCGGCTCTGGAAAAGGCGAAATCCAGCCGCCTGCACTTCATCGGCCTCGTTTCCGACGGCGGAGTTCACAGCCACCAAGACCAGCTCATCGCGATGGTGAAACTGGCAAAGCAGGCGGGAATCCAAGATATTTTCATCCACGCCATTACTGACGGCCGCGATACCTCACCGACCGGAGGTGAGGGCTACGTGGCGAAGGTCGAGGATGAGGCGGCGAAATGCGGGGCACGGATCGCCACGGTGATCGGGCGCTACTTCGCGATGGACCGCGACAAGCGCTGGGACCGGGTGAAGCTGGCATGGGACGCGATCGTGTTAGGAAAGGGTGAGAAGCGCGAGGTGCTCGCCAGCGAGGCGATCGCCGATTACTATCGCATGGATAAGACAGATGAATTCATGCCGCCGATGATTTTTACCGAGGCGGATACCCAGCGTGTCCGCGATGGGGATGTGGTGTTGTTTTTCAATTTCCGCTCCGACCGTGCGCGCGAGCTTTCTGAGGCGTTTCTCTACCCGGACTTCGACGGCTTCGACCGTGAGGTCCTGCCGAAGGTTCATTTCGTCACCCTAACACAGTATGATGAGAAATACGCATGCCCTGAAATTTTCTCCGCCCAGACGCTTGATAGAGTGCTCGGCCAAGCCGTTTCCGATGCCGGCATGACTCAGATGCGCATCGCGGAAACCGAGAAATACCCGCACGTCACCTATTTTTTTAACGGCGGTGAGGAAGTCGCCTATCCGGGTGAGGATCGCTTCATCATTCCTTCGCCCAAGGATGTGCCAACCTACGATTTCAAGCCGGAAATGAGCGCCCGCCAAGTGACCGATACCGTCATCGCCAAGCTCAAGGACTACGACATGGTCATTCTCAACTTCGCTAACCCCGACATGGTCGGCCACACCGGCGTGGTCGAGGCGGCGGTGAAAGCTTGTGAAGTCATCGATGCGGATGTGAAGGAAATCGTTGCGGAAACACTTCGGCTTGATGGCAAGCTCCTCATCACTGCGGACCATGGGAACTGCGAGTATATGCGCAATGCCGACGGTTCGCCTAACACCGCACATACCACCAACCTTGTGCATCTTTTTTACGTCGCTGCAGATGCGGATCAATACACGGTCAAGGACGGTATTCTCGCGGATGTCGCCCCGACCCTGCTCGACATGCTCGGCCTACCGAAGCCCAAGCAGATGACGGGAAAAAGCCTGCTCATTTCCAAGGCAAGGCGATCTGCTGAAAAGGTTGCTATCGTTACGGTGGCTGTCACTCGACCGCAGATTGTCAAAAAAAGTTTGGCAGGACGCGCGAAGAAGTGGTCCCGCTAAGGTGGGATCGGTGGTGAGAATGGCCCATAGTTTAACTTGATCCTTGGGTGGGATGTGGATAGTTCCCATAAGGTAAACCTCAAAAACCCACGCCGGTTTCACTCGGGGTTGGAAATCAAACCACGCTGAGAATCATGATCCCCACCCAGACGCCACGCAGAATTTCATTAAACGTCAAACGGCTGATTTTTTTCACCATTTTTGGGATCCAGTGTTTGGCCACCGATCCTGCGGCGGCCCAAGCGACACCGACTTCCGTTTCTAACCTCCGGGCGAGCAACCCTTACCGCTATACCGGATTGTTAAGTTTTTTCTCGGACGGGGCCGAATACATCGGAAGTGGTGTTGTAGTGAAACCGTTTTCCATACTGACCGCTGGGCATAATCTGTATTCCGAGGGTAGCGGCTGGAGCACGGATGTTATTTTCCAACGGTCCTTTGATTTCGGAACTTATGCTTCGGAAAGCACCGCGAGCCAGCTGGTCATCTTGGGTGGATATGCAGACTATGCGGACAGGGGAAAAAGTGAAACTAACGGCGGATTTTCGAGAGATATGGGCGGCGTCGTTTGTTTTTCCCGGCCAGCGTCTGGCCTCTATGCGGCATGGAAGAAAGATACGACTTTGCTTACGGGGAGGAACTATACCATGTCGCTCGGTTACGGCGGTGAGGTCCATAGCGGTGAGGAGTTACTTCGCTCCTCGCCGACGAGGAGTTTCTTCAAGGTTGTAGGTAGCCTTTATGAGAACCGATCGTATGGGATCGAGGGCGGCATGAGTGGCGGACCGGTGTTCGCCAAGTCGGGTGGTAAGTGGTATGTCTGCGCGGTGAACGTCAGTGGTCCGGGTGGAAATGTATTTAACCGGGGAGCGGGAGTGCGCGCGATCGACGCCGATTCAGCGAAGTTGATCCAACTGAAGTTAAAATAGGTCAGAATTTTTTCTGAATGAAACAGCGCCTGCTCATTTCCATCGCCGTCTTGGCGTTGATCGGGGCGGTTGGTTGGGTCGGAATGAAGCGCGATTCAGATGCCGTCAGCGCAGATGTTGTTAGTGGGAAAGCAAAGGAAATTTCCCGGAATACTGCGGGTGTTGCCAGTGTAGAACCGAAACCCGCTATCTCACCGATGTCACAGAATCGAGCTCAAATCACCCGCTTGCTGGCCGACGCACTTGCTGCCATGCGCCAAGGAAAGTCGGCAGATGTCGATGCGGTGCTGAAGCGGCTGAATGAGGTGCTGGGCAGTGGTCACAGAAATAACGAAGCAACGATCGCGGCGATTCTTGAATTTCTGAAGACGGGCCAAGATGCGGCGACGGGTAGGGGATTCGTGATTGGCGACGGTGGTGTCCTCGCGGAATCCACCACCTTGCGGGTCTATCTGATCGACAAGCTCGGGCAGCTTTCTCGGGAAGTCGGGAGTGAGGCTGCGCTGGGAGTGGCGCGTGAGGTTTTACAGAGTTTCGGCTCTGCGGATGAATGGGCAGTCTCAATGCGGAATGTCGCTTGGTCAGATCCCGCGAGCCGGGAGTTCCTCCAAAACCGCGCGTTTGCGATGTTAAACCACCCCGAATGGCGTGAAAAGCCATCCACAGGAATGTTAGAGGCTTTTGATGTTATCGTCCATACCGGAGCGATGGTGACTATTCCCGAGCTAAGTCGGTTAATTTCGGTCCAGAATTCACCGCTTGCCCGAGCGTCGAGCGTCGCCCTCGACCGTCTTTCTGGCCAGAGCGGGCTGGAACTAACGAAGCTTTTAAATCAGCAACCCGAACTTCTATCCGCCGCGCCCTTGCTACGGGCAGATCTTTTTGCCCATGCAGATCTGTCAGTCCCTGAGCAGCGACAGCAGTTGGAAATATATCTCCTCCGGCCCGAAGTGGACGCCCGCGAAAGGAAAAAATTCTTTAGTTCCCTCATCCAGACAGGCCAGTTCGTAAGTAATAATCTCATCACCCCAGCCGTCTCCCCCGAGACTCCCGATCAAGCATCAGCCCGGCTGGACGTGCTCACCCGGACGGTAAGCGGCTGGCTACGGGATGATCGTTTCAGCTCTCTCACAAGTGAGCTAACTGCTCTCGGTGCTCGGGTGAACCACATCATCGACGAGATCACTGCGGACGAAGTTTCGAAATAGCGGTCAATATCCCTCCTCCTCCCATGCTTTTTTCAACGCGGGGCCGAGGATGCTATCCATCATCATTAGCCAGTGCTCACTGGTGCGGATGATCGGTAGCTCGGGAAGAATCCGTGGTGGCAGATCGGTGGCGATGACAGCGGAGTGTGCTCGGAAATACTCGCCACCGTCAATCGCTGGGCCTATGACTTGGCTGGTGGCGCGACCGATGCCGAGTAATGCGGTGTGAACCCAGCGGGCACCGAGATTCGGGCATAAGATTTCACCCAGCGCGTGGACTTGGAAATCGTGAGTAGTTCCGCCGAAATCAATTTCCAAGCCATCTGCTCGGAAAATCCCATCCCGTGCCTGCCATTTCTCTGCGAGGCGAGGAAGCAGCCAGAAACGGACCGCTTCTTGAGCGTCCTGAGGTTCTATTTCTAAGCGTAACCTCGCATCCGAGAGACCGCGGAGCTGCCGCAGAGTGGTCACGACGATGGCTCGGTAGCGGCGGGCTGCTTCCTCAGGACCGTGATCGGCGACCATTTCCGGCAGCACCCGACCTGCCACGGGTTCTTGAATTTTCAGCGTGAGCAATCGCACAGCGCAGATTTGCCCGGCGGGGAGAGTGCTCCAAGCTCTGAATACTTTGGAAAACCTTATTTTCCGGCTATGAAAACAATCTTGCCGCCGGGTGCGAGCTTGGGGATGCTACCGCGACAGCAATTTCATGGCAGCCAAGGATAACAAAAAGCGGGGTGAAGTCCCTGAACCCACCCGATGGTCGAATGAAATCACGGGTATCCTCTGGATTACAGGTGGGCTTTTGCTGCTGTTATCCTTGGTAAAATATAGTCCGGCAGATCTGCCGAAATGGGGTCCGCTCGAAGCGATGGCTAGCAAATCGGGTGAGCCAAGTGAAAACTTGATCGGTCCTGTGGGCGGAATTTTAGGGTTGATCCAGATCCTCCTGTTCGGGGCGGCTGGCTATCTGGTGTCGGTCGGGTTTATCTGGTTTGGGATCATTAAACTGGCGTTCGATGCCCGAATCTGGCCACGGGCGGTGCTAGGTTTTACGATTCTTTTGATCGCCGGAGCGGCATGGCTGGATGCCGCGAACTACTTTTTCACCGGCTGGGCGGCCAACTGCCACCTCAACAGCCCAGGCGGCGTCATCGGCAATGGTGTCGGAAGTTTCGCCCTCACCCAAGTCATCGGCCGCACCGGGACGCTGATTCTGACGACTGGTGCTTACTTCGTAGCCGTCATTCTACTTACAGGTCAGCATCCCGTCCGCTTCATTAAAGCGTGTTTCCGCGTCGGCCGGATGAATTACCGCGATTGGCAGGAAAGTCGCAGCGAATCGGGAAAAATTGCGGCCCGCGAGGCGGAAATGCTGGCGGAGCGTGAGCGCCAGCGAGAACAACGTCGTAAGGATCGGGAAAATTCAAAAGCTGCCACCGCCAAGCCGATGGACGAGGACCCGCAAACGCTACTGCCGCTGCGCGAAATTCCGCCGCCGCAGATCATTGATGCCTCCCAGCGTCGGGCAAACGAGAATTTCGATCCCGGCACCAAGCCCTTCGAGCGCAAGAAACCTGCCGATGGACACCAATTTCTCTCGGTTACGGGATTTGAAAACTACGAACTCCCCGGCTTCGATCTTCTTGACGTGGACGAGTCAGCCGAAGCTCCAGAAGCCAATCGTGAGGAGCTCCTTTCCACGCAAAAAACCATTATCGACACGCTCCTCGCGTTCGGCATCGAAGTAACCGCTGGCGACATCACTCGCGGCCCGACGATCACTCGCTACGAAATTTACCCCTCCACCGGCCTCCGTGTTTCCCGGATTTCGCAGTTGGAAGCTGACCTCGCCCGCGCCACTTGCGCCGAGCGGATCAACATCCTCGCACCGATTCCGGGCAAGGACACCGTGGGCATCGAAATTGCGAATTCGCTCAAAGTCGCCGTGCCACTCCACGAGTTGCTGCATGATCCCGAGTTCCGCTCGGCGAAGAAAAAGATCCCGCTCGCCCTCGGCAAGGACGTGTATGGCAAGACCGTCATCGGCGATCTCGCCGCCATGCCGCACTGCCTCGTCGCCGGGGCCACCGGCTCCGGGAAATCCGTCTGCATCAACTCGATCATTGCATCGATGCTCTTCAAGTTCGGCCCAGATGAACTGCGCTTCATCATGGTGGACCCGAAGGTGGTGGAAATGCAGATGTATAATCGCCTGCCCCACCTCGTGGTGCCCGTCGTCACCGATCCGAAAAAAACCGTGGCTGCCCTCAAGTGGGTGGTCAACGAGATGGAGAAACGTTACCGAATTTTCGCTAAGGAAGGGGTTAGAAATTTCGATAGCTTCAACAGCCGCCCACGTCCAGAGAAGGAAATCATCGTCGAGCCGGAGCCAGAACCTGAGCTGCCGGTGGACGACGAGTCGATTGAATCCATCGCCCTCGCATTAGAATCTGGCGAACTCGGCGGCGAAGCGGAATACGACGATGCTGAGCTCTTCGAGGACAAAATTCCCGACCGTTTCCCCTACATCGTCGTCCTCATCGACGAGCTCGCCGACCTCATGCAAACGGCCCCCGCAGATGTGGAAATGTGCATCGCCCGGATCGCCCAGAAAGCGCGGGCGGCTGGCATTCACCTCATCATCGCCACCCAGACGCCCCGGGCGGACGTGGTGACCGGCATCATCAAGGCGAACATCCCGTGTCGCATCGCCTTCCAAGTTTCCTCAGCTCTCGACTCACGCGTCATTCTGGATACCAAGGGCGCGGATAAGCTCGTCGGCAAGGGCGACATGCTCTACCTGCCGCCCGGCTCGGCGAAGCTGGAACGCGCCCAAGGAGCCTTCGTCACCGACGCGGAAATCGAGCGCATCATCGACCACTGCGCCAAGCAAGGTGCGCCGAAGTTCGAGACGGATATCCAAGCTTCGATCAATAATGACAGCGACGACGACGAAGATGACGTCTCCCAAGCTGACGAGGACTTGATCATGAAATGCATCGAAGTCGTCCGGCAGGAGCAAAAGGCCAGCACCTCGCTGCTTCAGCGGCGGTTACGTCTCGGCTACACCCGAGCAGCCCGGATGGTGGACATCATGGAGCAGCGAGGGATCGTCGGCCCCGGGGAAGGGGCAAAGGCTCGCGAAGTGTTTCTGAAGTGAACTCTCCCGCGCCCTTGGAAAAAACGGTGAGAAAGACAATTTTCCGGTTGTCAAAACTCTCTAAGCCGCCCTTACTGCCGCGCCACCCGCAAAGGTGGTGGAAGTTATGGCCCGATAGCTCAGTCGGTAGAGCAGTGGATTGAAAATTCACGTGTCGGCGGTTCAAATCCGTCTCGGGCCACTTCTGATAGTCTGTTTAGTTTTTTGTGCTAAATAAGGACTCGTTCGTGAATCGTCTAACTTGATTCGGCAGCACCTCCCGAACACAAGTGATCCTAAGGCACAACGATCTATTAGGTGTTGTCTCGTGCATAGATCTGAGAGAATCGAAATTTCTTAGATAGTGCAGAACGCAACACTTGTAATGACTCCTATAAGGTGGGCAGTGTCGCGAAGCGGATGAACATAGAGAGGAAAATGAAAAGTCCTTCAGAATACTGTAAATGACGTAGAGGGAACGTCATGGAAACTCTGGTGGCCGTGATTTGCACTAACCCTGCGGGTGAATCGAAAACTGCATCAAAATACCCGCCCGGAACTTGGCCGTTGGACACCCCGGGCGGACGGTTTTACGCCGAATGGGACGACCAAGCCCCAGCCACGTTTACCACCGCTATTTCGTCGCCAATTTACGCATCATAGAATATCTCCTGGGTGTTGTAGGGTCTAACGATCCGGGAGGTTGCACGGAAGTTGACTGAAATTTTACGTTCCGGCAAGAGGGGTTTTTGCTATGGCTTCGCCTTGTTCAACCAAGGACATAGACGAAGGCACCGCTATCGCAACACCCTTTATTGTTCAGCCTGTTTTGTCTCAGTCTTTAGGCTTGAGTCGTGCATAAACCTTCCCGTCACCGGATCCCTCCCTGGCGATGACAGCAGATTCCCGCCAATTGTGACCGGGTTTGATAGTTTTGTGCAGTGGAGTCAAACGCCCAGTAGGAAGAGAAATTTGGCTGAAACCTTTGTGTTCCTCTGAAACCACGGATAGGATCACTGAAGTGTTATTAACTGGATCAATTCCGATTTGGAGCCACTGATCGAAACCTGGTGTCGTATCAATTCCATCAAGATAATCTTTTTTTCCATCCTTCACAAACCACAACTCCAACTCGCCCTGCGGCAGCTCTTTAAGCGGAAAGGCAACCATGCCCAACAGGTTCTGCAGGGATTCGAGACGCCATGTCACCAATCGATCTACGGCTTGCGATTCTGTAGAATCGGCTTTGCCCAACTGACGAATGGAAAGAATCGAAGTGAGAGGAAACCAGTGGAAGTCAGGGTCTAATTCGTGCCCGTCTACCGGCACGTCGCTCAACACGATAAACTGCTCCGTCTCCGCCACCACGTATCCAGAAACGGAAACTTCCACACCGTCATAGGTGCTGGTTTGCCGCGAAAGCGGCTTGTCAGTGGCAACTCCAAGCGCCGAGCGGTTGAGCGCTATACTTACGTGGCATCCCTCCAGAGAGGGCGGAGATTTCGCTGGAAGCACTGAGGCTTCTTCCTTGCGACAGCTTGTTGTGAGAATGGAGATTAGCAAAAAAACGGATAGTATTCTAGACATGGTAGGTGATGATCGAAGTGCTCATTAGGCTTCGTAACAGGAACGGTTTAGAAGGGCATCCATACTCATCAACGTTTGAATGTTCCGACGGGGACGAATGAGAGGAAATTAGAGTAAAGTCGAGTTATCTATTGCCCATTAGAAGGCACGACTTGTTCGCATTTGATCGCTGATCCTAGACGATAAAGCACATTCACTGATGCACGCACATCAATCTTTGCAGGAACAAACACCGGTATCTCATTCTCATCTCCAAGGGGCGGCAGTGGGCTAGCGCCATAGGACGCATCTACAGCACCTGAATAACCGAACCCGAACTGGCTTGGGAGCCCTGTGAAATCGAGAGTGTAAGTTTTTTTGTGTAAATGTTTTCTCGGCGATTGATGTTAGTGGTTCGGAGGGATGCGGTCGGAGAACTCGATGGTGAGGTAGCTGAGG
>JAYUHS010000126.1:0-29030 GCA_043766715.1 Luteolibacter sp. | reverse complement strand
GCGGATGTGAGGGTGCTGGCGGCGGGTGGCAGTGCGGGCCTACCGCAGATCACGGTCGATCAAAGTGGACCTAAGCCGGCGCTGCGGGTTGCTTTCCTACGGCGTAAAGGCAGTGGGCTGATCTACACCCCGCAGCGTTCGGCGGCGTTGGACACCTTCGTCAGCATGACGGGTGCGGAAACGGTGACCGCCATCAATGACCAATGGGAGCAGGTGACTGTGACAGAAACCAATCCGCTACCCCCTGCGACGACGAGCTTCGCAAGAGTGCAAGTGGCGATTCCTTGAAAAGTAGAACACACACTTTTCGAAAATTTCCACTCTCATCCCATCACGATTTTCAATCCATATCCCATCCACCGATCCATTTTAACTGATGATCCAATAAACCTCTGTTTCCTACCCTCGTTTTTAGCCTAGGCTGGGGTCGCATTTCTACCTTCGACCACGGGTGGAAATGCAGGCCGGACTCGGTATCTCACCTCCTCGCAGCTCGCCAACTTCGCTATCAGCGGTGATCTCGCCGACTTCGAGAATGACGGCGTCCCTAATCTCCTCGAATACCTCCTCGGTGGAAATCCCACGCTTCCCAGCAGCGGACTGCTTCCCTCCATCACCAAGGCCCCGGGCAGCGCGAACCTCGTCTTCACCTACAAGCGAAAAATCGCTGCCACTGGGGTCATCCAAGTCGTCGAGCACAGCACCAATCTATCACCCCCGTGGACCGCCGCGGTGCATGGCGCAGGCGGTGTGACCATCGTTACCACCGCTGTTCCCGGGGATGCGACTTCGGAGCAAGTCGCCGTCACCATTCCCTCTACGAGCGACAAGCGCTTTGTCCGGCTAAAAGTAACTCGTTGATCCCTAATTCAAAAAAGATACCTACGGACCAAGCTCGGTATGTGCTCCACTCGCGAGCGAATTTTTGATTTTTCTCGATTGCTGGCTTTTTGCTCATCGCTGAGGGGATGGCGGCTTTGATGAGTGCTTCGTGTTCGCGGTTGTTGGGATGTTTGTTCACTTCGGCAAAGCTTGAGTCCACCAGCACGCGCTGTTCATTTGGCCGCTTCGCCAAACTCGTTGTTGCACTTTCCCGGCTCATCCGCAGACTTCGGGTATGGAACTCGACCTTCTCGACGTTCAATTCGATCTTAAAAACATCAAACCCCGTGAGCTCGAAGAAGCTTTCGAGGACCCCTTTGCCGTGCGCTTTTTGCCCGATAACGAGCGGGCCGACGGTGCCTCCCGCTACTACGCACTCGGCCGCACCGTGTCGGACCGGTATTTATTTTTTTCCTTCTGGACGGACGGGAAAACCAACCGCGTCGTCGCTGCCCGCGATATGTCTGAGTCGGAACAGAAATTCTACGATCGGAAATACGCAGAATACCGCTGATCGCCCTTCCAAATCATCATGAATACCGTCGCCCGCTGGACTGATATCCCTGACTTCGCTGACGAAGCAGCCGAAGCCCGTTTCTGGGAAAGCCACGAGCTGGACGGTCGGCTGATGGCGTCCTCCGTCCATGAGGCGGACTCCCGTGAATCCACGACGATCACCCTGCGGTTCGATCCTCGGATGCTTTCCCGCATCAAGCGCATCGCTCGCTCCCGTTTTCTCAATTACCAGTCGATGATGAAGCAATGGCTGGCCGAGCGACTTGAGGAAGAAATGCGCAAGCTCTGAGGATGCCACGGATTTTTCGCCATCCGCATTTTTGGCTTGCCTGTTTCCTGCTTTGGTTCGGCGCTCTGTGGCTGTTTTCCTCCTCCTCACTGGTGGGCGTTTACACTCCGCCGGTGGATCATTTTGACAAGATCGAGCACTTTGGATTTTTCTTCGGCGGCACTGGGCTGTTGTGCGCGTGGCTGTTTTGCCGGAATCCGGAAAACCCGAATTGGAAGGTGATCATCGGCATCGCAGTCCTCGTCATCGGCTTGGTGGGCTGGCTGGACGAATATCACCAGACGTTCACTCCGGGGCGGAGTGGAAATGATCCGCACGACTGGATCGCAGACATTTCTGGAGCCATCGTCGGTGCGCTCGTTTTTAAGAAATTTCATCACCGACTGAAGTGAGTTTCACGTGACACCCGAGAGGTGGGGCTTTTCACCTTTTCATCCGGCGGCGGCGAGATTACTCCACTTCCATCATGAGCCTCAATCAACTCGACCAATTGAAGAAGTTTACGACCGTCGTCGCCGATACGGGTGATTTCGAGTCGATGAAAACCTACCAACCGCAGGATGCGACGACCAATCCGTCACTGATCCTGCAGGCCGCTGCCAAGCCGGAATACAAGCACCTTGTCGAGCAGGCCGTCACGGAAGCGAAGGCGGACGGGATGGAAGCGATCCTTGATCGGATCCTGATCCTCTTCGGCCTAGAAATCCTGAAAATCGTCCCTGGCCGTGTTTCTACCGAAGTGGATGCCCGGCTTTCGTTCGATACCCAAGCCACCATCGACAAGGCCCACACGCTGATCGCCGCATACGAAAAGGAAGGGCACTCCCGCGAACGCATTCTCATTAAAATCGCCTCCACTTGGGAGGGCATCAAGGCGGCGGAGGCGCTGGCCAAGGAAGGAATCCATTGCAATCTCACGCTGCTTTTCTCCTTCGCCCAAGCGGTGGCCTGTGCCGAAGCTGGGGTAAAATTGATCTCACCTTTCGTCGGTCGCATCCTCGACTGGCACAAGAAGGAAACCGGTAAGGATTACCAAGGCGACGAAGATCCGGGCGTCATTTCCGTCCGCTCGATTTATAACTACTACAAGAAATTCGGCTACAAGACCGAGGTCATGGGCGCCTCATTCCGCAACAAGGGAGAAATCCTCGCGCTGGCCGGGTGCGATCTCCTCACCATCAGCCCCGGCCTGCTCGGCGAGCTTCAAGCATCAGATGAGCCTTTCACTCCACGCCTCACCGCCGAGGAGGCCGCCGCTAGTGACCATGAGAAAATTTCTCTCAACGAGAGTGATTTCCGTTTCATGCTCAATGAGGACGCGATGGCCACGGAGAAGACCGCTCACGGCATCCGCGCTTTCTCAGCGGATATTGTGAAGCTGGAAAAGCTCATCGCAGACTTGCTCTGAGGGGGATTTGCCCGGTAATCCTCACCGCCCGCGCTCGAGGTGGACGGCGACGCACTCGGTATTTGGCAAAATGTGTTTCTCGATGGTGAGAGCGACATGGCAGAGGGCGTGATTTCCCAAGAGGTGGCTAGCGATGTCGGTGGCGAGGGTCTCGATGAGTCGGCGCGGGCGGGCGGCGGCGAGAGCCTCAATTTCAAGGGAAATTTGGTAGTAGTCGATGGTCCGGGAAATCTCGTCGGCAAGCCCGTCGAATCCTTGGGCAGGGGTCATGCGGACGGTGATCCATAGCGTCTGGGCGGTGGCGCGTTCGTCATCAGGGACGCCGATGAAGGTGGTGACGCGCAGGCGGCGAATCTCGATGGTGTCCATTTTTTTGAGACTTGGGATGCGGATTTTAGATTTGAAATGTGTCGGAATTGAGAACTTCGTTGATGAGGGTGCGGGTGGCTTGGTTCAGGTCGAGAGCGAGGGCTTCTGAGGGGGTGAGCCAGCGGAATTCCTCGGCCTCGTCGTTGAGGACGACGTCGGTGGTGGTGGCGCGGGCGAGGTAGTTGAGCAGGATGAAATGTTCGGGCCGCAGGAATTCGGGCGAGTCGATGCTGTCTTGGACGAGGATGAAATGGATGTCGGTGAGAGTGAGGGCGGTTTCTTCGATGATTTCGCGCTGGAGGGCGGCGGTGGAGGATTCTCCGCGTTCGATTTTCCCGCCGGGGATGCCCCAGCGGTGCCCCCACTTGTGGGTGCGGACGAGAAGGATGCGGCCATTTCCATCGTGAATGAGGGCGCCGACGGTGGCGATGGGCCGTGCGGTGCTGGGGCGGCGGTCGAGCAGGGTGCGGAGGACGCCGAGGTCTGGGACGGTGATGTCTGGCCGGACGGTGGCGAGGATTTCCGCGTGATTGTAGCCGGTGAGAACGGCGATGGAGGAGATACCGCCGTGGCGAGCGGTCTCGACGTCGTGGGTCATGTCGCCGATGAAGGCGGTCTCGGCGGGGTCCAGTCCGTGGGTTTCGATGATCTGGTGGATGATTTCGCGCTTGTCGAGGACGCCGGAGTAGGTGGCCTCGAAATGCTTGCGGAAGCCGAAGTCGTCCATCTGGCGCTCGAAGGCGAGGGGGGCCATGGAGGTGAGGATGAAGCAGCGGATGCCGTGGGCCGTGCACCATTCTAGTTTTTCACGAGCGTGGGGAAGGACGGTGACGGGGGTGATGGCGGCGTCGAAGGCGGGGCGGAAGTGGGCTTCGAGTTCTTCGAGGGGGATGTGAGGGAGGAGCTCGGCGTAGAATTCGCGGTAGGGCAGGCGAAAGGCACGGCGGAATCCCTCGCGGTCGAGGGCAGGGACATCGTATTTCCCGAGCACGGAATTAGTCGCCTCGATGACGGGCCCAAGGTCATCCACAAGCGTGCCGGACCAGTCGAAAATAAGGTTACGAAACATAGGATGGTAGCGGGAGGAGCTGGAAATTTCCGCGTTTCAGGTTTTACCCAAGCGTGAATTTGATGGATTTCACCTTGTCCTCGCCAAGCTGGGTGCGGATGCGTTTGAGGAGCATGGGTTTCATTTGCTCAAGCTGGAAGCGGAGGGCGGGCTGGGTGACGCGGAGGACGAGGTTACCGGATTTCACCGAAACTGGCTCGGTGTGCGAGGCGATGAAATCACCGGCGAGCTCCTTCCAAGTGGCGCGGACTTGGTCTTCGTGCAAGCCGTCCTCCGCTCCGGCAGCTCGTAGAATGGCGGTGATGAATTTCTCCGCGAGATGGATGCCTGCGTTTAGATCCGCAGGTTCCTCGGCACCGCGCCATTCTTGGAGGATTTCCTCGCGGATTCTGCCTGGGCGCGGCGGCTTCCTCTTCATGCGGTCCGGCGGTTAGCTCTCGCCATCCTCGCCGATCGCTTCTACCGGGCACCCTTCCATGGCCTCGCGGGATTGGGCGATGTCCTCGGGAGTGGTGGGTTGTTTAAAAACGTAGGAATAGCCCTCGTCCTCGGCACGGGTGAAATTGTTCGGCGCAGTCTCGCGGCAGAGGTCACAATCGATGCATTGGCTGTCCACATAGAACTTGCCGGGCACATTTTCTACATTTTTATCTTCGCGGTCAGCCATGGTAAATAGAAGGGATTACAGCCCTTCGATGCCTTTCCCGCGCTTGCGATGCAACTGGATTTTTCCGGATCGACAGAATCGGCTTTCGCACTGGTCAAGCTGACCCTCCCGATTTAGGTTCCCCGGCGCTGCTCCCCATGACACCTACGCCATCTTCACCCTCTGAGGGATCCGCCCTCCCGCCGCGGCAACGCCCGAACATGGGCAACCTCGCCAAGGACGCCGTCGAGTCGGATTTATGGGCTTTCGACGATGCCGAACCTGCATCGGGTGATGCCATGGTAACCCCGCCGAAGCCCACCCAGCATTTGCTGCCGATCCCACGCGAGTCGGACAAAATGAAAGTGCGTCAGCTCAAAGAGGCCGTCGGGACAAAATTTGGCGGAAATATGGATCGCGCGAAGGTCCACATGACCAAGCCGCTCCCCATTACAAGAGGCGAGTCCGCGGCTGAACCAGCGCGAGCTGGGATTGATTTTGAGGACTTGGACACTTGGGAAGAATCCACCCCGGCACTCGGTGAGGCACCTGTCAGTCCAGAAGTCAGAGCGGCGCCAGTCACTCCGCAGCACGCCCAAGCGGCCGAAATCGCCCCGCCACCGTCACTTCGCGTGGACGAGCAGGACGAATTTTCTCCGCCCGCTACTGAAAATGCCACCCCGGTTTCTCTGATGCCGCGACTGAACTTGAGCAAGGTCGAAGGCCTCGGTCTGGTCGCCCTACTCGCCCTGTTGTGCGTCGCCGGGACCGTGATTTTTTTCCTCACCATCCATCGCTTGCCCACCAAGTTGGAACTCGCGAAACCGAACGATTTCCCAATCCAAGGCAAGCACCTCGCCATCCTTTCTGGTTCTAGCTATTGGCGTGCGCCTCGACCGACCGACACCTTCCGCCGTGGCACGCAGCTTCTACCCGTTTTGAAATTGACATCCAGCGGTGGACCATCTGCCATCCGGGTGTTTTTCCGCAACAGCGATGGTGAATTGATCGGCGATGCTGTCACCCGTCTCAGCAAGCCGGGGAGTGAACTGGACGTGGTCGCCACCGCCGGCTTCGATGACGTCGGGATGCACGCCGCTTATCGGAATGGCTCCAGTAAACCATGGACCATCGAGGTGTTTGAGGCTCCCACGGAAAACTCTCCCGGCCCGGAGTTCAAGAAACTCTTCGTGATGAATGTTTCCACTGACCGCCGCTGAATCTCACTCCATGTCCAATCAAGAAGTCACCCCGCTCGTGCCCCGTGAAGGCTGGCACGTCATGCATCTTTTCTACCATGTCGATCATGCACAGTGGTCCATTTACAGCGATGAGGAAAAACGCCAAGCGAAGACCCATCTCACCGAGCTGGTGCAGGAAATCCGCGCAACTCCAGACACGCATCTGCTGATTTTCTCGATCGCCACCCCCAAGGCAGACCTCGGTTTCATGCTGCTAACTGCGGACTTGCAGGTCGCGAATGCCTACGAGAAACAACTCACTCTCTCGCTCGGCGCCGGGACTCTTAGCCCTGCCTATTCCTACCTCTCTCAGACCGAGGGGTCCGAATACACCACCACCAGCGAACAATACGCGGCAGAAACTTTAGTCGCGGAAAAGGGCCTCACCCCAGACTCGCCCGAGTTCATCGCTGGGATGAAAGAGTTCGACGAGCGCATGGACCACTACCGCAGGCATCGGCTCTATCCCGTCCTGCCCGACTGGCCAGTGATCTGCTTTTACCCGATGGCCAAGCGCCGCAACGGTGGGGATAACTGGTATGCGCTCGATTTCGAGGCCCGGAAAAAACTCATGGCTGGCCACGCCAAAGTCGGTCGCACCTACTCTGGCAGGATTCTCCAGCTCATCACCGGCTCCACCGGGCTTGATGAATATGAGTGGGGTGTGACGTTGCTTGCCAAGGACACCATCGATGTAAAGGCCATCGTTTACGAAATGCGCTTCGACGAGGTGACCGCGCGCTACGGTGAGTTCGGGGACTTTTACATCGGCATGCAGCTCCCACTCGACGTTCTGTTCCGCCGGATTTGCCTCTGAGTCAGCCTTTTGAAACGTAGTTCGGAGTCGGGTGTCCCATGTTCGAGGCTCCACTTCATTCAAGGAGTGGTGGACTCCCATCCGCCATGTCCATGGGGAGCCAATGGGTGGAGAGAATCGCTTTTCGTTGTCTCCGCATGGGCTGGGCGATTTGGAGATCACCTTTCTTTGGGGAGAGGCTCGGACCTCACGGTTATAACCTTCCTATCTATCATACCACAGGATCGCGCCACAAAAAATGCCCGGCACCACTTGGGTGCCGGGCATCGAAGATTAAACGGGAGATCCTTACTCGCCCAAGCCGAAGCGGACGAAGCGAGTGACCGTCAGCGTGTCGCCGAGTTCCTTGCCCTTAGTTTCAAGGAGCGCAGAAATTTTGACGTCCGCATCCTTGACGAAACCTTGCTCAAGGAAGCAGCTCTCGGCGAAAAACTTGCCGATCTGACCCTTGAGGATGTTCTCGATGATGTTCGCCGGCTTGCCCTCGGCTTCCAAACGGACGCGGAAGATGTCGAGCTCGTTGTCGACGATGGATTGCGGAATGTCTTCTCGGGAAAGTCCCTTCGGCGCACACGCGGCGATGTGGAGAGTCAGGTCCTTGATCAGCTCTTTGAAGCTGTCCGTGCCCTTGGATTCCGGCTTGGTAGTACCCACTTCGATCAGCACTCCGACCTTGCCACCGAGGTGGATGTAGGAGGCGACGACGCCACCGGCAGCGGCATCATAGCGGACGTATTTGCGGAATTGCAGGTTTTCACCGACCTCACCGACCTTGGCTTTCACCGTGTCTTCGAGAGATTGCCCGCCGATTTGCAGGGCGAGTGCGGCCTCAAGATCGGCAGCAGTGGAGGCGACGAGTGCATCGGCGAGCGTGCCGACGAATGCTTGGAAGCTATCGTTTTTCGAAACGAAGTCGGTCTCGCAATTCAGCTCAAGGAGGAGGCCGGAGGTGCTGTCAGCATCGATACGGGAGGTGATGACGCCCTCGTTGGCGGCACGGTCGGCCATCTTGCTGGACTTCATGATGCCGCGCTCACGCAGCAACTTGATGGAGGCTTCGAGGTCGCCGTTGGTTTCGGTGAGGACTTTTTTACAGTCCATCATGGGAGCGCTGGTCTTGTCGCGGAGTTCTTTGACGATTGCTGCGGTGATCATTTTTTAAAAAAGGTGGGAAGTAGAGAGAGAAAAAGGGCGGCCCGTCGGATGACAGACCGCCCGGTGATTTTAAAAATCAGTTTTTGCGACCGGCGACCATGGCATCCACCAAGTTTTGGAGGATGATGCGGATCGAGCGGATGGCGTCGTCGTTGCCGGGAATCGGGAATTGGACGAGTGCGGGATCGGCGTTGGTATCGACGATCGCGATGATCGGGATGTTCAAGCGGCGGGCTTCTGCCACGGCGATGGTCTCACGAGCGGAGTCCACGATGACGACGGCGTCAGGCTTCTTGTCCATGTCGCGCACGCCACGGAGGTTGCGGAGAAGTTTTTCGCGCTCGCGGCCGAGGGCGGCGAGTTCCTTCTTGGACATCGCTTTGAATTCCGGCTGTTTCTCGATGTTTTCGAGATACTTGAGGCGCTCCACCGACTTGCGGACGGTGAGGCTGTTGGTGAGCATGCCGCCGAGCCAGCGGTGATTGACGTAGTGTTGGCCAGTCGCCTCTGCCGCTTCGCGGATGGCGTCTTGGGCTTGGCGCTTGCAACCGACGAAGAGGACTTTTTTGCCCTTACCGACGAGATCGGCGAGGAAATCCGATGCCTTATCAAGCTGCTGGACGGTTTTTTCGAGGTCGATGATGTAGATGCCGCCCTTGTCCTTCATAAGGAAGGGCTTCATGCGTGGATTCCACTTTTTGGTTTGGTGGCCGTAGTGGACGCCGGCGTCCACCATTTCGTTGATGAGTTCGTTGATCATTGTGTGTGCTGTTTCCCGCCTTGAATCAGGACGGGCGATTCTTGAAGATGTGCTGCGTGGCGCCCTCTGGATCTTCGTTGGTGAATAAGGCAGCTTGAAGAGGGGCGGGGAAACTGGGAGAGTCAGCACGAGTTGGCAAGGGAAATCCTGAGCTGCGTTGACGCCTTAAGCGGCAGATGATACATTCCGACCATGTCAACGGCGGAAATCAAAGAATTGCTGGCGAGTATCGCGCTCACTCAAAAGGAGACGACCGCTATACTGAAGGAAACGAGTGAGTTGCAGAAAGAGTCGCAGAAGGAGAGGGAGATAGAGAGGGAGCAGTCCATTTTGGAGTCGGACCAGTTCAAAAGGGAGAGGGACCAGTCCAAGAAGGAGTCGGATCAGTCCAAAAAGGAGATAGACCAACAATTAAAGGAACTCGGCAAGCAGATCGGTGGATTGGGGAACAAGTTTGGGACTTTTGCCGAGGGACTTTCCTACCGCTCGATCGTGAGAATTTTACGGGAAAAATTTCAGATGAACGACTTCGTTGCCCCCAGAGTGCATGTCCGCCGAGACGGGCTGGAAGAAGAATATGACATTCTGGCTTACAGCAATGACACGCTCGACCGGGGAATGATCGTGGAAATCAAAAGCAGCCTGCGGAAGGAAGACATCGCACAGATGAAGCGGAAGATGGATGGCGTTTTCACCATGCTGCCCGAGCACCGGGATAAGACATTCCAAGGCATGGTCGCCTGCGTCTCCGGCACGGCGGACTTGAAGAAGCAGATCATCGAAAACGGCTGGTATCTCGCCCACATCGGCGACGACTTATTCGAAATGGAGACGCCAGAGGGTTTCGTGGCGAAAACCTACGCGGTTTGAACACTCGGCTTCATTTCTCATCGCCGAGAATCGTGCGAGTTTCCTTCCCCCTTTGGAATCGTAATAGTTCAAGGATACCCGAAAATCCCTCACGACGAGACGGTGATAGATCGCCTCCATTTTATCGTCCAAGCTCGGCTTTCACCTGGTCCCGAGTTCTCCCAGAAGCAGGGTCGGCTTTCATCTCAGCGATCCGGCGGCTCGCTTCCTCAGATCCGTCATCGACGTCAGAAAGCACCGCCGGCAGCAAACCGAGCAACTTCGCAACCAATTCGGCCAGCTGATCCTCGGGAAGATTGAGCGCGTCAGCCTGAATCTCGATCAATTTCATAGCTGAAATCAAGCTAACTATTGGAATCCCACGAGTAGATTGACGGGATAGACTGGCTCATTTTGATCAGGGCTGGTCGCCGAGAATTTGCCGGGTCTCCTTCCTCATCTGAACCGCGAGCTTGTAGTCAAATTTCGTCATCGTTGAACGAATCAGATCGGGCTTGATGAATTGCTCTTGCTCAAACCAGTGGTAAGCAGCGGATTTGAAATACGGAACCGCTGCCATCATTAGAATCGCCGCCACTGCGTAGGTCGGCACGAGTATTCGGGCGATTAGGCCATCTTGGAGCAAATTTTTTCGGTTTGAGCACAAACCCCGGACAGCCGACACAAGCAGCCAGAGAACGGGGATAGCAGCCACATAAAATGCCAAGTAAACACCAGACTCCGAAGACCGGGTGACCGCCCAACCGAGCAGCGGAATAAATACGAAAGCGCATCCGACGACCACCCAGCCCAGCCAGCTCCACTCCTGTCGGCATCCGAATACCGTTGCGCGTTTCTCAATTCGCCAGCGGGCGATGCGCACCGGTAACAAAATCATCAGCACGGCGAGTCCTGTAAATTGGCTGATTTCCAATGGCTCGTTGTAGCTGTAAAACTGAGAAGAAGTATAATTCAAGTTCAGTTCTCTGCCTCCCCAAGAGGTGAGTCGAGTGACGGCCATCACATAAAAAATTGGTATCAATACTCCGCCTCCCAGAATCCACGCCCAGTCCAATGGACTCATCAGCACCTCCAAGCGATTCGCGATTCGCCGGATGCAAATCGGAGCACGGAAATGATACCCCGCCACCATTCCTATGGCCACAGCCATGATCGCCCAGATGATGTAGCAGCAGGCCCACGACAGAACTTCATGTTCAATCAAGCGTCCCGGCCTTAGCTCATCGTCGGTCAGAACTGGCGGGTTTTTTAAACTGGATGACACATTTGGGCTAAACATCGCAGCGATTTCGCTGCCTTTTTGATAAATCAGGTCCCTATCTGGAGAGCTTTTCTTTGAATTTTTCCGCGCTTTTAGTTCCTGAATCCGGTTGAAAATTCCTTTCAACCGTCCGGATTCCTCCGTGAGTCCCAGCTTCTCGGCCGCCGGACTGAGATTGGAGAAAATCACGCTGACGGAGAACTGATTGATCACCTCACTTGTCAATAAATCGACCTCTGAACTTGTGCGCTTTTGAAGAAAGCCATCCGCATCCACCAGTAGATCGCGGAGTGCGGGAAGGTCATTATTTTCTCCATCAACCCACGCTTTGGCTGCGATCACATTCATCAACGTCCGCATGTATCCTCCCCCGTTGCTGTATGTTCCAATTACGAAGAGGAGCTGACGCATCACTTCAGAAGGTGTGTGGCCCGGCAGCAGTTGGAGCTGTTGTCTCAACACGTCAGTCTCGTAGCTTTTATACTGCGGCTGATCGCGAGCTTAACGAAGAATCGCGAGGACATCTGCTAATTTTTTGGGATCCAGAATGTCCCACTCCGGCGTTTTGTTCGCCGCAATTTCCGGCTTGGACTGTTTCTTCTTTTTGACGGCATCCTTCGCTTTCACCCCGGCGGCAACATAGGTGAACCACGCGTTTTCCGGATCAATCCGACCGGCAGTTTCGAGAAAATCCGGCGGAAGGGTATCGGCGTTCGTGGAAAGAAATACATTCACATATTCTGCGAAATAGGCGGGGTTTGTCGGATCGCTGTCCCAGAGAGCTTTTGCCTGTTCGGGTTTCCGACCTTCCGGCGAGTCCCCGTAAAGCAGCAGCTGCTGCCGATCCGTCAGATTGCGGGTGACCTTCTCAGGTGATGACCCACGGCCGCTGTAAAAAATGTCAGTGATCTCTGATCCGAAAAATCTCTGGCGGTTGACCACCGCTCTCACCCCATCCGTCCAGACGACAGCGGAGATGATCACCCAAAGAGAAAAAAGCCCGATCTTCCACCTAGGCCGCCGGGTTCTTGCATCCACCTCGTTCCAGCGGGCGATTGCTTCTTCTGCACCGCGGCCGTCGGGTCTGACTTGCTCGCCTAGCAACTGGCTGGCGGCGAGTTGTATCTCCGGATCGCCAGCGAATGGGCGGACGGCGGTTTCGAGGGGTCGCCCTTTTAAATCGTCCATGGCGGCGAATTTCAAACCGGCTTCAGCAAATACCCGCCGACCCAGCCTTCCGCGCCGCTTTCGTTCTGGCACCAGTGCCAGCCGTGGATTTGGCGGAGCGACTCGATCTTGTCACCGCGCTTAATGGTTAGCACGGTCGGGTCGTAGTCCTTCATCACGGCGTAGCGCCCACCGCCGAGGGGTTCGAGGATTTCCTCGGGGATGTAGCCGTCGTTGCCATTGTTGGCAGTCGCCCAGACCCAGCCGGGCCATGCGCGGTCGGCGGGGCCTACGCTGACTTCGTCGCCAGCTTGCAGTTTGATGGGATCACTGTCCTTTTCCTCATAGTCGGCGTTTGCGGTGAATGTGGCCATGGTCGTGGGACAGAAAATCACAAGGCCCAAGAAATGGGAACATTCATTATAGATAGATCATTTTTAAATCACACCTTCCACGAAGCGGTCTTCAGTTTCCGCTTCCTGCCACCGTCTCGTCTCGCTGATAGATCGGAAGCTGACGGTAAGGCACGGTGAATGCTAGGACCATCATCGCAGTGCCGTAGATCCGCCCGGCTTCGCGGCTATTCCAAGAACCATCAGAGCTTTGTTTCTTCAGATAGGTCTCATACATCCAAGGTCCATACTCCTCCCAGTAGCGGCCGCCGATTTGAAACATCCCTTGAGCGTTATAATAATTTCCGTAAAACTCGAATGGATCGCCCGGGAGATCACGGAAGTTTTTCATCACATAGTTGGCAGCTAGAATCGTTTCGGGAATACCGTGTTGGCCGCTCAGTTCGAGACAGAGCAGGCCCATGCCGGTGAGTGAGTGGTTGTGATCGGTTGTGCTCGAATAGCCAAATCCGCCGCTGTATTTGTCTTGGTGCCGTTTCAGGAAACTGACGACACCCGTGATCGCGCCGTCTGGCACCGCTGCGCCGTTGAGTTTCGCAGAGCGCAACGCCATCAGTGCCCAACCGCTGCATGAAGTATCACTATCTGTCGAGCCGGGATGGTAGCGCCAACCGCCGCGGTCAAGGTCGTCTTTTTTCACCGCTTGAGCACGCAGGATCAGCGAGAGGGCAGGGGGGAGCGCCTTGGCGATTTTGTCCTGCCGCTCTGGATCGACCATGCCGCTGACCTCGGATAGAAAAAGCGTCGAAATGTGATGGGCATACATCGGGCCAGTACCGGCATTACCCTTTTCAAATAATCCATCGTTCCTCTGGTTAGCGAGGACGAAGTCGATGCAGCGGTTCAGTGTTTCGACATACGGGCCTTCGGTAGGCAGGTGGCCTTTGGATAGAAATGCCATCCCTACCAGCGCAGGGATACCGGTGGAGTCGCCGTAACTTTCCGGGAATGATCCATTAGGTTTTTGTGCGCGGACGAGAAATTTCAGTGCTGTCTCTATGGCAGGATCCACCCTCTCGCGCCACTCGGAGAATACTGGGTCAGGCTTTTCCTGAGCCGCACCGAGATGGATGAGGGCGATGAATACCGATAGAATAAGGAGGGTGAAATTCATCAGTCGTTAGTCCTTGGTCGGTTGTTTGGAAATACTTTCAAAGTAGCTTCTTACCAGTTCCCGGTAATCTTCAGGTAGGGCGCTACTCTCATTCGCTCCGACGTCAGATTTCAGGCTCGTTTGGATCTTCTCCCAGTCTGCCGAGCTGATCCCGAGCTTCGCAAGTTCTGGCGGTAATCCCGGGTCCGCTTCCTGCGCCCGTAGGTCTTGGAGTGGCTTGTTTGGGGGAATCTTCGTGGGAACCCGTTGACTGCCGGTGGGCTTCGGCAGTCGGCCTTGCATCTTCTGCCGAGCGGACTGGGCGGCCCGATCCATTGCTTGCGCCGCGCTCGTCGCCTTGGCAGCAGCTTGTGCGGGCTGCGGATTGTCGGCGGCTTGTGAGGCCTGTTCGAAGGCGGTTGCTAGATCACCGGCGTTGGCTTCTGCCTGCTCGGGATCAGCCGTCTCACTCGCCGCTTCCTCTGCCATTTTGGCGAATTCTCCTGCTGCGCGAGTGAGAGCGGATGCACTTTGATCAAAACTCCGGGAGGATTGATCGTGTTGTTCGGAAGCCTCCTGTGCTTGTTCTTTCTGCCATTGGTCAGCGGCGTTCTTGGCCTGTTGGCTGGCTTGTTTCACGCAGTCTTCCGCCTCGGTGATCGAGTCGTTATTTTCGATTAGTGATAGGTTCGCCATCGTATGTGCCAGCTCCTCAGCAGCGGTGACTTGGGTCATCTCGAGTGCTTGGAGTGCCGAGCGTTGATCGACTGTGGTATGCGGCGGCATCGCATCCGAAACTGGCTTCGTCTCTGCCGCGAGGGTTTGCTGGATTTTAGCCATTTTTGCAGCCTGCTGCGCTAGGAGAGTCGCTTGCTGGGCTTGGGATTTGAGGGCTCCGGCCTTCGCCTCGGGACGCCCGCGCAGTTGACTTCGCAGTGCTTCTTTTACTCGCTTCTGATTTTCTTGCCAGTCCTGCGACAGTGACTCACTCGGTTGTTGAGTTAGGTCGGCCTCGGCCTGCCGGGCTACTTCCTTTTGCTGTTGGGCTAAGTCTTGCAACTGCGCCAAATCCTCGACTTTTCCCCGTTGACGGTCGATCGCGTTCTTAACGCTTGTTAGCGATTTCACTGCAGCTTCAGAGTGATCCCGTGCTTGGACCAACATCGAATCCTGGTCCATCCGGGTATCTTGCAGACGAGAGGTTTCTAAATTTTCGCGGGCTTTCGCTACTTCGTCTGCTGCGTTCTCCACCTCGTCAGATTGAGGTGCGTGGACGCTTTGCTTCATCTCATTTGATAATTGCCTCAACGCCTCTCTCGTATTCACGAGTTTTTCGTGAGCTTCATTCAATTCCTTTTGGGCCGCGTCGTTTAGTTCGCTTGCATTGATCTGTTCGCGATGCCGATCCATCTGTTCCCGGACCTCGCTCATCGCTTGAATGGCTTGCTCAATCGTTTGTGTCGCGCCGTCTTGCTCCTTCCGCAGCGCCTGACGGGCCAATGATTCTGCTGCTTCGTCGAGTCGGAGGTTCATCCATCCGGAAAATCCCACACCCGGCCCCCCTAAATCCGCCGGACGCCCATCCTCTGCTCTCACCCGCACTCTTAGTTCATTCGTCCCGGAAATTAGTGATTTCATTTCACCTAAAGAAACTGGTGCGTCTCCCCGGAAAACTGATGGCTTCGAATCACCCTGTCGCACCGGCAGAGTTTGGTCGATCATGATTAGGTTTTTGGCGACTGGCTGAATCTCGAGCGCGACCTTTGCTAGAGCCAAATCTTCGGTGACCTCATATTTGAGAGCAAGCACCTCGTTCGGCGTTACGTGGAGAACTGGGTCGGTCGGGCTAAGTATGACAACCTGCGGGGCATCGTCGCCTAGGACGCTTATATGAAACCGCAGCGCATTAACCTTCCGCCCGAGCCGGTGCTTGAGGATCAGCACCGCATCACCCGAGTCACCTGCCTTGAGTGTCCAAACGAAGCGAACGCGGCTGTTTTCACCCGAATTCTCGGTGATGCCATCTGCCAAATGCTTGTCGTTTATTTCTAACCATGCCGATTCAACGGCGACGTTTGTTACTCCGGTCAGTGTCACTTTCGTTTCGGGGACTCCCGCGATGCCCCGGCCTAGCCCTGACTTCTGCGCTGGGACTGCGGTGTAGGATGGGGAATCCAGTGTCACCTGTGCTTCTAGCAATTCTGGCAGCGGCCATACCTTGATTGTGAAGGTATCGCTTTCATCACGCCCAGCCCGCGCTTGGTAGCGAAAACTTTCCTTTATGGGATCAAGGGCATAAATCCATTGATCATCCTCGTTAGAAAAATTTTGGGAAAATTCCCGCCCGTCCTCGAATCGCATTTCAAACTCGGGATTTCTCTCGTGTCCGTCATACCTCACCTTGAAGTCCACCGCATCGCCAGTGAAGACTTCGACGTCGCCCGGCCAGACGACGAAGCGCCCAACACCCGCATTTCCGACATGGGAAAACGGCACCAGTGCTCGCACCACCATGCGCGATGCCTCTTTCGGCCAAACAAGGAAACCCAGCAGAGTCACCAAGGCGAAGGCCAGCGCGGGTCTCCCCCAGCGCCGCGAGGTTCTGGCAGTCTTCACCTCGCTCCTGATATTGATTGCCTTCAGATCCGCCTCTGCGGCTTGAGCGAGCCATGCGAACAGCTCGGATGATGCGCCTTGGCCGCCATGCGCCATCCCTAGCACTGTGCTCAGTCGTTCCTCTATTTCTGGATGGCGCGCTTCGAGCCACCGTGCGACTTGTGGTAGTCCGACCGGGCTCAATACGGGCTGCAAGCTTATCCATGCCGCTGCGACAATTCCCCCAAGCCAGGCGACAGACATACCCCATCGCATTGCTAACGGTAGTGGTGCGAGGAAATAATCTGCAGTCACTAGTATCACTAATCCGCCGAGTGCCACCGTCGCCACTACCGTTGCGGCCCGTATCTTCTGCACATGCCGGATCCGACTGCGCACGGCTTGCAGACGTTTCTCGATTTTCTCAGACGGCGAATTCGTTATCATCATGGCATACACTTACGGCAGTCCTCCCGCCCTTCGGATCGTCCACTCACTCATCAAAAGAACCGTGATCAATGCGAAAACCCACGCATTATCCCACAATGAGCTTTGTTGGATTTCTTCACGACCATTTTGTTCAGTCAAAAATAATGAAGCTAAATCGCCGGTTTTTTCCGGTGAAACAACCCGCCCGCCGGAGAGATTCGCAATCGTTTCTAGCAGTGGAAGATTCGTCGTGGTATCAGCCAGTTCGAGAGACCCACGCGATTTCACCACTCGCAGCTCGGTTTTCAGCTCCTTCGTCCCATCCTCGATGATGAGCTTATCCGCCCGTTCACCTCGTAGGCGGACCTCGTATTTCCCGGTCTTCGGCAGACTGGCTAGCGTCGTTTCATAAATACCATTCGATTCAGAAACCGCAGTCATCGGCACTTGGGCGATGATGTTGCCTTCGTTCAAGACTTCGACGCGCAGCGTGTCGTCATCCACCGGGTTGAGCATCTGATCACGCACGCGGGCGGTGACTTTTACTTTGTCATCTGGCGTGTAGGTGAGTTGGTCGGTTCCCAACCGGACTCGGTCGCCACCGGAGCGTAGGATGGGTCCAGCTCCCCAGCGCATGAGATTCCCCCAGAATCGGTGGTGATAGAGATCCCCGGCACCTTCGCGGAGCCGCCAAGTTTGGTCAGTTAGTAAAAGTGCGACCTTGCCTTTTCCCGTTCTGCGGGTGACGAGCACCGCATTTTTCGCCTCTCGGTCTGCGCGATTCGTTAGGTCGCTTAGTGCTCCGGCCAAGTCCGTGTCGTCGGGGATATTGGATTTTTCTGCGTCTTCCACCGCAGTCAGAAGCACTTCCGAGCCTGCCTTCAGTCCGGTCACGGGATGCCGCCAGTTGAGCGTAGGAAATTCTGTCCAGATGCGCTTGTTCGCCATGTCTCCACTGCCTTGCTGAGTCACTGGATGTTGCTTTCCAGTTGCGGTGAGGCCGAGATGAAATGCTCCGCCCCCTACGGTAAAATAATCGCGGTGGATGTAGTCCATCTCCACTGGCACCAACGCGCGGCCAGCGTCGGAGTCGATCGCGTGGGGCATGAAACGCGGCCCCGCAAGCATCACTAACATCGCGGCTCGTTCATGAACACATTGCGAAATTGTCTTCCATGTGTGCTCATCCATCACCTGCGGATCGACATCGCCTAAAATGATGACATCAAACTTCCGCCACTCGTCTTCATTCGCCGGCAGTCGCGTGGCAAGCGCTTCGCCAAACGGGCGTGAGGCGGATGCTGTGAGTGGCGGACTGCCTTGACCTTCGATTTCATCGGGGTGAAGCAGCACGTATTGCAACTGCACCGACTTGTCCCTTCCGTAAAAAAGATTGCGCAAATAGCGGAATTCCCACCGCGGGTAGCTCTCCACGATGAGCACATTCGTTCGTGCGTCAGTGATGGAAGTTTGAAATTCCCAAAGATTGTTCTCCTTGAATCGTTCTCCCGTCATTGCCACGATTTCTAGCTGATAGTCTCCGCTTTCTCCAAGATCTGGCACCCTTGCGAACTTCACTTCTTCGCGATAGTGGTCCTGCGGGACGGAAATTTCATGTTCAGCGAGGAGTTTGTCGCCACGTCGCAGTTGGATCTTGGCTTTCTCACCCTTGTAGCCGTCGAATTTTAGATCCGCAGACACCCGCATCCGATCGCCGAGGTGGATTGCCTCGGGCGCGCGGACGGCGAGAATTGCAGCGTCCTGCGGCGGCTTCGCGCTGCCCACAGCGACGATTCCCACGGGCGCGTCGAGAATTCCGAACCGCCGTGCGACGTCTTCCACTCGATTCGGGCGGTTATGCCGACCGTCGCTGACCATCAGCACGCCCGCGAGTTGGTCCGGTGGCACCTGCTCCAAGACCGAGCCGAGTGCGCTGGCGAGATCCGTGGTGTCGCCCCATCCTTCCGCCACAGCTTCGCCTGCGGTGCTGACATTACTCGCAGCTCTCACGACACGGACCGTTAGTTTCTCACGGAGCCCTTCGACGATTTTCGACTTCGCTAATGCTGCTTCACCGATGGCGATTCGAGTTGCATCTGAGCCGTCGTCTTTCAAATGCATGGAGCCAGAGTCATCGAGCACCACGACCACTTCACGCTGGATCTTCCGCTCTGTTTTCCGCACCCATACTGGCTCAATCAAGATCCATACGAGAACCACGAGCGCGGCTAAACGCAGGCCGATCACCCACCGTGCCTTTCGTTTGGTCAATGCGGTCGCCTCATATTGATAGAGCCAAAAAATTAGTTCCACTGTGGCTGCTGCCGCCATTGCTAGGCCCCACAGCGGCCAATCTGGACTGATGTGAATCAGCCGTGAAATGCCGTGCAGGATCAAGCCGACCACGGAGCACACGGCGCCAAAACGAATCCATTGTTTCATTTTCCCGCCCTCCATTGAGTGGTTTCTCCAAACTCGAAACTTCCATTTTCCGATGTCCGCCGGGCGCGCGAGACCCATCTTGCGAGGACGCTTTCCAGCAGATATAAGACAAATGCAGCGATTGTTAACACCCTCCAAAGTTCTTCGCCGAATCCCTTGCCTTGCAATATGCTAATCATCTCTTGCGACGACTGCGGCTGCAGAAGATCGATGTGTCCACGTATCCTGCCGAGATCCTCAGCAGTTCTCGATTCAAATTTGCCTTCGCTTGGATCCTGCATCAACACGACGGGAAGCGTGCCCTTCTCGATTCCGGGAATGACTCCGTCCAGCGAATGCCCGACATCGACGTGGTAAATGCCTGGCGATGCAGAACCCGTGATCACCAGCTCTCGCCCCCGGCGGCTGGTGCGGATTTTCGCTTCCCGTGGCGACCCGCTGGGATCGGTGGCCTTCATGGGTGTTTGTCCTATCACTCGCTCAGGAGTGAGTGCCGATGAGGGGATGATTCCCCGCTTGCCGTCGGGGGGCGTCCAGTAAAGTCGTGCAAAAGAACTACCGCCGTCTTGTTCGAAAGTCACTTCGATGGGCACCGGCCTTCCGGCCACGAGGTGGATGATTCCGAGGTCACGGTGTTCTGTGTCCGCAGTCAATGGGCCACTGCCACCGATCTCGACTTCGATCCTGCCACTGACCTCGGCTTCGAGTCGGTAATCCCCGCTGCTAGCAGACGTTAGGTTTCCCGTCCAAAGCACCGAGAATCCCTCACGCGGGACTTCGGGTGTGGCGGATTGCTTGGACCAATCTAAGTCGATGGCCGGGTCGATCCTTTCAAGTAGAGGCGTTTCCTTCCAGTCGCTGGTGAGGAAATATTTCGAGAAAAGTCCGCCACTGTTGGAGTCGAGAGTGAGGCTTGGTCCCCAGTTAGAATTGATGTTTAACTCGACACCACCGCCCGCCAGCCAGTTGACGAGTTCGTGGACGAGTGGCACGAAGGTCCGCTGTGCGGGTAGATTTCCGGAGCGGGCATCGAAGGCGCAGGACGCCAAAATACTACGACCTCTGCCGTAGTTACGGATGGTGAGAAAGGCATCGTCATTCGAGTAGGCTGCGGCCTGCACGCTGCCCGGCGTGAGATTACCGGTTTTTCGCCAGCGGGTGATGCGAGCCGTTTCGAGATCCGTATCCTTGCGGACTCTTGCCACTGATTCATGAGTGAAGGTGGCAGTGACGGGTGAGATCCCCGTGTCATTGATCGATTCGTCACCCAGAAAAGCAGGGACAAGAGGGCCGTCCACTCCATCCCACGTATTGTAAAATTTCCCTTCGGCACGTGGTCCAGCGATGACTAACAATCCGGCTCCGGCTGCAATTTTCGCTGCTAGCCTGCTGGCGAGGCGATCTGGCAAGCGCGGAACATCGGCGAGCACGACGACCGCAGCATCGTCGAAATCTACTTCCCTGAGTGATTGTGCGGAGACGACTCGCGGCTTCATGAGGAAATTTTCGCTCGGGGACTCTCCCGAAATGAGTCCGGCGGATGGTGCGAGAGCGAGTGCGGAGTATCCTGCGGCTCGTTCGAAGAATGAGCCCGTGGGGTTACCATCGACTAATAAAACAGGAAGCGTTTCCCGGACCATGACGATGTGCGCGGTGCGGTCGTCGGATTCGAGATCGTCCTTCGCGGCGATGCGGGCCTCGACGACTTGCGGGCCGGGCTTCGTGAAACGATGGCGAAACTCGACGGTCGTTTTTTGTCCGGGAACGAGTAAGCCCACGGCGCGTTCACCGGCCCTGATCCCTTCGATTTCTATCGTCACCGGTCCAGAAGTGATCGGTTGCGTCCCGGTGTTTTCGACGGTGACGCGCATGACCAGTTCGCGATCCATACCGACGAGAGGACGCGACATTTCTAGGTTAGAGACTGCGAGATTCCGAAAGGATTGGGGGGTGCCAAAATCACGCAGCATTAGCTTGGGTGGGGATGGCATCGACTTCCACGCGCTTTCCAGACTGCCCCAAGCTGAAGGATCTTCTAAGCGCCAGCCGGATCGTTGTGAATCCGTGAAAACGGCGATTTGCTTGAACGCGTTAGTGCCTTTGGCAAGGCCCAAGGTGGCCATGGTCAATGAATCGTGAGCACTGAAACTACCGCCGACGGGTGCGAGCTTGTCGAGGATGCCGAGCACATCGGCGTGATGGGTGATGGGGGTGGCGGTCTTCGCCTCAGGGGTGGGTCCGCCGAGAATTACGATGAACGCAGTGCCCTTGGGCGATTGCTTGACGAGTGCCTTTGCTTCTTCGACAGCAGTTTGAAATATGGTTTTCCCATCCCTTGTTAGTTCCATTGAGGCAGAGGCGTCGATGACCAGTGCCACATCGCGGTGCCCGCTAGCCTCGAAGTGTTTTAGGTTCAGATATTTCTCCAAAATAACTGATCCGACGGCAGCGATGATCAGCGCGGTGGCGATACTGCGGACAGTCCACCGTGAATTTTTCCCCCCGATGACGAACGACGCGCCGAACAGAGCGATACCGGTCAAACATGCAGGAAGGACGAACCACCACGGAATACCGGAATCTGGTGGAACAAACGGGCGGGCAAGTGCTAAGGCGAGCAATGCTAACAAAAGACAGCGTGCGGCCATTAAGAGCAAGTCCTCCCATTCGAGTTGGCGGCGGCGGATGGAGAAAGTGTCAGTAAGGAACCGCATCGCGCCCCATTGGATGGGCTTTGCGGCCCGCTGACGGAAGAGATGAATGAGGATCGGAGCGCCCGCCGCGATCAGACCGACGAGTAGCCATGGATTGAGAAATAACATCTATTTCCGCCCTCCGAGGTATCGCAAGAGAGTGTCTCGCAGCGGGATTTTCGTATTCACTGGCACGTAGTCGGCCCGCATTTTCCCGCAGGCGGAATCGATGCGCTTGACGAAGGTATGGAGTTGATCGAGATAAGCCGCGCGTATCGTTTGGGGATCGATTCGTAGCGTGGCTTGGCCCCCTTCGAGGTCCTTGAAGTGTTGGAAACTTTTGAAAGGGAAAGTGATCTCCTCTTCGGCTAACAAATGGAAGACCACCAGCTCGTGTTGATGAAAATCAAAGTGATGGAGTGCGGCGACGATTTTTTCTGGATCGTCGAAAAGGTCGCTGATGAGGAGGACGAGGCCGCGCTTGGGGATGCGCTCAGCGACTTGGTGAAGCACTCTCCCGACATCGGTGTCGCCGCCAGCTCGGGTGGTGTGGAGTTCTTCAAGAATCCGGCGGACTTGGCTTGGTCGGCTGCCGGAGCGGACGAATGCACGGGCCGTTTGATCGAAGGTGACGAGGCCTGCACCGTCGCCTTGTTTGATGAAAAGGTAGGCCAGTGCGGCGGCGAGATGCTTGGCATATTCCAGCTTAGAAAGCGCGACGCCCTGTGAGATGGCGGCGTGGTCGCCAGTGTAGTTCATCGACCCAGAAACATCCACGACGATGGTGGCGCGCAAGTTAGTTTCCTCCACATATTGGCGGATGACTTGGCGGTCGCTCTTGGCCATCACTCGCCAGTCTAGGTTCTTGGGATCGTCTCCGGGAGAGTATTCTCGGTGCTCGGCGAACTCGACGGAGAATCCTTTCTCTGGTGACCTGTGCCGCCCTGAAAGCGTCCCCACCATCCTGCGGCGCGCATACCAGTTTAGGCGGCGCAGGACGCTCATCGTCTCCGGTGGCAGGAGCCGCATGCATTCGGGGAGCTGGAGTGAGTCGCTCAGGTAGAGTCAGGCGTTAGGAGTGGATCGTTGAGCTAAATAAGGCAGACCTGTGGGTAATGGTCTGCCGTCTATCCGGAGCATTTACCCGCCCGACGTTAGAGCCCGAAGTTTTCAGTCGGTGCTAGAAGTTTGATGAGGCGTAGGACGACGTCGTCGCTGGTGATGCCTGCGGCTTCTGCGTTGAAGGTCGTCAAGACGCGGTGGCGGAGGACGGGTGGGGCCACGGCGGCGACATCGCCAGTGGTGGCGTGCGAGCGGCCTCGCAGAACTGCGTGGGCCTTTGCGGCGGAAATCAGGCTGATTCCAGCGCGCGGTCCAGCTCCCCATGCGACCATTTCCTTCACGAACTCTGGGGCGGAAGCATCCTTGGGGCGGGTGGCCCGGGCGAGCTTGGCGGCGAAGTCGATGACGTGGTCCCCCACAGGGATCCGTTTGACCATCGCTTGGATTTTTAAAATTTCCTCCGCGTCTAGCAGCGGCGTGATGCGCGTTTCCGACGGGCTGGTGACGCGGCGGATGATTTCCCGTTCTTCGGCTTCGGTCGGGTAATCAACGATGATATTGAAGAGAAATCGGTCGAGTTGCGCTTCCGGCAAGGGGTAGGTGCCTTCCTGTTCGATCGGGTTCTGCGTGGCGAGGACGAAGAAGGGCTTGGGCAGGTGGAGGGTGTTTTCACCCACGGTGACGTGGTGTTCCTGCATGGCCTCGAGCAATGCGGCTTGGGTCTTGGGCGGGGTGCGGTTGATCTCGTCGGCAAGCACCAGATTAGCGAATAGCGGGCCATGGACGAAGCGGAACCCACGGTGGCCAGTCTCGGGATTGACCTCTAGCACATCGGTGCCGGTGATGTCGGCGGGCATCAGATCCGGAGTGAACTGGATGCGCTTGAAGGAAAGATCGAGCGCTTGGGCGAGGGTGGAAATGAGGAGAGTTTTCGCGAGGCCCGGCACGCCGACGAGTAATGCATGACCCCGACAGAAGATGGCCATCAGCGTCTGCTCGACGACTTGTTCCTGACCGACGATGACCCGCCCGAGCTCCTCCTTCATTTTTCCGTAAACGGCATGCACACGCTCCACGGCGGCCAGGTCTTCGTTGCTCATTGGCGGGTTGATACTTGGTGGCTGGATCTCTGCTTACACTCCGGGGAGAAATTTCAAATTTAGCAGCGGCATCCGCTTGCGAGCTGCCGTCACTTGAAATTCACCGAGGCGCGGCGGAGGCGGTCCATGATCGCGACGCCGAGGCCCGTCTCGCTGACTGGCTCCACGATGATCGCGTCCAGTCCGGCTTCATCCATCAGCCGCATCACGAAGAATAACCGGATCGCAGCCTCCGCGAGCTTGCCGCTGCCCGGGCTGAGCGACTCGATGAGTTCCCAATCATGCAGCGTGACGTATGGGCTATCATCGTCGCCGGTGTAGCTGAGGAGCCCGTATTTCTTGCCTTCTTCGGGGATGAAATCGGTAGGATTTTCTAGTAAAATCAGCGGTGTCTGCGGCGCGTAGTGGCTGCCTAACTGTCCGGGAGCTTGCGGAGCATCGCCGCTCACTTCGCGGAATTTTTCGACTCTGCCGTAGTCCTGAAGTTGCTCCTTGGTGATCGGCCCGGCGCGGTGCAGTCGGAAAATCGGCTTCTTTCCCTCGCGCGGCTCGATGGAAATAATCGTGCTCTCCACGCCCTCCGCACACGCCCCGGCATCGACGATGAGCGGGATGCGCCCTGCTAATTCCTTCATCACCGCCGAGGCCGAGGTCGGAGAAATCCGGCCGAAGCGATTCGCACTCGGCGCGGCGATGGGGCGGCCGAGTTCCTTCCCCACGGCCCGCAGCACCGGGTGGGCGCTCTGCCGCACCGCCACCGTCGGTAGCCCGCTCGTCACTAGATCCGGGATGGAGGGATGCTTGGGTAAAATCAAAGTCAGCGGCCCCGGCCAAAAGGCGGCGGTGAGCTTGTTCACCGTTTCCGCGATGTCTTCTGGCACGATCGCCACGTCCTTCAAGTCCCCACGCGAGGCGATGTGGACGATGAGCGGGTCAAACGACGGCCGCTCCTTCGCTGCGAAAATCTTCGCGACCGCCTCGGGATTCAGCGCATCTGCCGCGAGTCCGTAAACGGTTTCAGACGGCAGGGCGACGATTTCACCCGCGCGTATCAAGGCGGTGGCCTCGCGCACGGCGTCTTTCATTTCGTCATCGGCTACTTGGAGAATTCGGGTCTCGGACACGCGCGGGTTTTGCCAGAGTCTCCGGCGGCTGGCGAATCTTGAATTGCTGAAAATTACCCGCCACCGCCGTTTTTACGGTTTATCACCACGCCATCGGCAAGCTAGGGTCGGCGCATGAACGAATCGCAACCTCCACCGAAGAACATCGTTCTCATCGGCTTCATGGGGAGTGGGAAATCCACCGTCGGCCGCGAGCTCCACCAGCGGCTTGGCTATGCGTTAGTGGATATGGATCAGGTGATCGAGCAGCGGGCTGGTAAATCAATCGCGGCCATTTTCGCGGACGATGGGGAGGAAACATTCCGCGACATGGAAACGCGCCTGCTAGAAGAACTCGACGATCCCACCGCGCCGCGCCGGATTATTTCCACCGGCGGCGGAGTGATCGGACGCGAGGTGAACCGCAGTCTGCTGCGCCACCTCGGCTACGTCGTCTGGCTGCACGCACCCATCGCCACCATCCTCGAACGCACGGGGAAAAACCGCGACCGGCCACTGCTCCACACTGCGGATCCCCGGACTCGCATCGAGACACTGCTCGCCATCAGAAAGCCGCTCTACGAGGAGGCCGCGCACCTGAAAGTGGAAACTTCCGGCCTCGACAGCGGTGAACTGGCGACCGGGATCCTCGAAAGTGCGCGTTACTTCTTCACCGGCCACTTGTGATGACCACGGTCGAGTCGATCCAATCATGGGCCAAGCAGCTCGGCTTCGATGACTGCCGGATCGCGGCGGCCCAAGAAGCGGGCCATGCCGATCTTTTTCGCGACTGGATCGCCGAGGGTAAACACGGGGAAATGGCGTGGCTCGAGCGCACCCCAGAGCGGCGCTGCGATCCACGCGAAGTGCTGCCGGGTTGCCAGTCAGTCATTTGTCTCGCGCTCAACTACTACCCCGGCCGGCTGCCGTTTCCCGAGGATCACCCCGGCGGCTACCGCATCGCCCGCTATGCTTGGAACGACGACTATCACGATCTCATCGAAAAACGCCTGCGTGAGTTCGACGTGAAATTGCAGACCCTCGGCGGCACCCAGCGTTTCTACGTGGATACCGGCCCAGTGCTCGAGCGCGACTTCGCCAGCACCGCCGGCCTCGGCTGGAATGGGAAATCCACCGTGCAGATCCACCGCCACCTCGGCGCGTGGTTCTTCCTCGCCGAGCTACTCACCACCCTCGATCTCACGCCGGATGCGCCCTCCACCGACCATTGTGGGAAATGCACGGCCTGCATCACCGCCTGCCCCACCGCAGCCATCACCGCCCCCCGTCGAGTGGACGCCCGGCGGTGTATTTCCTACCTGACCATCGAGCACAAAGGGCCGATCCCGGAAGAATTCCGCGTGGCGATGGGCGACCGGATCTACGGCTGCGACGATTGCTTGGACGCCTGTCCGTGGAATCGTTTCGCTGTGGAGTCCCGCGAAATCACCTTCCACGCGCGGGCCACCGTTTTCGAAAAACGCCTGCGGGATTTCTTGGATCTCGATGTGGATGGCTTCCGCACGCTCTTCGCCAAGTCGCCGATCAAGCGCATCAAGCGCCCACGTTTTTTGAGAAATGTCTGCGTCGCCCTAGGAAATACCGGGACGCCCGACGATCTACCCGCCTTGGAGCGGGCGGCGGCAGATCCCGAGCCACTCATCGCCGAGCACGCGGCTTGGGCGATCCGGCAGATCCACGGCCGGACTCACTAAGGCCCGTGCCTGAAAGCAGTTCCGAGGGAGGCAAAGCCATTTGGTGCACGTCAAATCACACTGTGAAGATACAAAGAGCAATTTGGTAAGCGTCAAATTGCATTGTGAAGATACAAAAAGCTATTTGCTAAACGCTAAATTGCACTGTGGAGATACAAAAACCAATTTGCTGCATGTCAAATCAAACTGTGGAGATACAAAGAGCGATTTGGTAAGCGCCGGACTGCTTTGGCGAGGGAGCTGTGACTTTGCCACAGTAGGAAGCCGGGAGATCAGATCGCCATTTCCCCTATCTTGTAATCCCTTTTAAGAAAACGCTTCGAGGCGATCTGTATAGACGCAAACGAGCTTGTGCGCGGGGAGTAGGGATTCGACTTGCGGCCATACTGACGCGAAAAAGCGGTGGAACTCTCTGCGCCGCATGTTTCCGAAACGCAAATGGACGATCCATGGCGGCGACGTGCTCACCAAGATGCGATTCGAGAAGTCGGTATCCTTGGTAATAATCACCCACTGATTCGCTTTCGCGAGATCCCAAAGCTCGCTATCGGCGGGGTTCTCCCCAAAGTCCCGTGCACGGTTGACGGGCAGTGATGGAGCGAAAGTCAGCCGCGTCGGCAGGTTTTCATCCAGAAGAAAGCCCTTTATGCAAGGGCGGCGATTTCAAAGTGATTTGCCATCAAACGTGATGCCCAATCCATGCAGGCCAGCACATCCCCACGGGTTAGCGTTGGATATTCCTCGAGGACGTCCTCGACGGTGTCACCTGCGGCGAGGAACTCGATCACCGTTTGCACCGTGATGCGGGTCCCTTTTACCACCGGGCGACCATTGCAGATGGGTGGATCAATCGTGATTAAATCGGTCACAGACCCACCATGGTGAGGGTGAGGGTGAATTGCAAGCTACCCGTTCATGGTCTCAATCGCCAAGGCTGGTTAACGCGCTTCCTTCTTCACTTCTCTTCGATGTTCAGCGTTGGGCGTTCAATGTTCGATGTTCAACAAGCGTTTCCGTCGGATCGCCCCAACTCCGCCAGCCTTCTCGGACTTCCAGCGCGGCCCAGCGCGCGAGCATCGGGAAGAGCTTGAGCATGTTGCTCCGGCTCAGTAGGAAACCGGGGATGAGGTTGCGATTTCCCTTATTTTGTAGTCCCAAGCGGCCCTCCAATCGGCGGCGGCGGGCGATCTGGGCGAAGCGGCGGTTGTAGGTCCGCATCAGCCCAGAGAAGAATTTCCCGCTCGGCGGTGAGAACGGCGGGGTGAGCAGCGCCTCTTCCCCCAGATGGAATGGCACCTCGACGACGCCCCAGTAATAAAGCCCGAGGTCCATGCTGAAGGCGAGGCCCATCAGGTCATACTCGCCCATGTATTCGTATTTATCCTTATACAGCGCGGCGAACCAACGCTGGTGACTGTCGGTGAAGGCGGTGTTGTATTTCGCGTAAGTCTCGGGGGTATTCAGACCCTTACGCTGTTGAGTAATCAAGTTCGCGGCGCTGCTGGCGGTGAAGGAAATCCAGTCCATCCCCGGGCTATAAAATGGGTCCATGAACGCCGCCGCATCCCCGACCAGCACGAATCCATCCCCGCAAAACGTGGTGCTGTAGTAGGCGAGATTCTTCCGCCAAAGCTGGTCGTCCTCATGGTAAGTCGCGTCCGCCAGCATTTCCTTGCCCACCGGATGCTCCATTAAGAAAGATTTCACCCGGTCGCCGTTGCTGCCGCCGTCCTTCGGGAAATCCACGAGCCGTTGGTCCCAAACCACACCCACGCTAACGTCGCCGCCTTTAAGCGGGATCCACCAGCTCCACCAGCCATCGCCGATGATGTGGTTGGTCGCGGTGTTCCGCATCCCATAAATCACCTTGGACCATGCGGGAAATTTCAGCGCCAGCTCGCGGCTATCCCAGTCTTTCACCCCACTCCAGCGCGA
>JAYUHS010000125.1:0-4487 GCA_043766715.1 Luteolibacter sp. | reverse complement strand
AAAAAACTCGCAATCGGCATTTCCCCAAAACACGCTCAAGGCCCCGCCAAATCGAGGCTCTGGGAGCAACATGCTCAGGCCGTGGGACGGTAGTGAATAAATCAGTAGGCACAGATTGATGTTTTTTTGGCGAGCCCAGCCCCCTGACAAGTATTCGGAAAATAAGAAATTGAAATTAGCGCACTTATCTCGAGTGAATGATTCGCCATCCGGTTCGTGCTATCTTCGGCGGCATGAATTCGTTCAAAAACTTGCCGCTTTCCGCGCTCGTGGTTGCGGGAAAAAAATGAGAGATCCCGGATCTCGCCATGCCATTTTCCCCATCGTGCCACCATGGTTCCGGGGCGTTCAATCCTCTGCTTGATTCTCTGGGCGAGGCTGTTACGAATCCCCGCCTCATGCGTTTCCTCATCCCTTTCCTCCTCGCCCCGCTTGCCTTCGCTCACCCTGACCATGGCACTACGCCTGGGAATGATCCGCAATCGGCGGTGAAAACGGGAAATGGCGCGTGGTCTTACGAGGCAGTGCCGCATTGGGGCGAGCTGCCGGACGGGAAAATCATCGGCCCGACCCACGGCGGCGTGGTGGTGGATGACGTGAGCGGCCTGATTTATGTTTCCACGGATTCGGAACTCTCGGTGATTGTTTATCAGCCAGATGGGAAATTGGTCCGCACCATCGCTCCAGAGTGCCGGGGATTTCATGCGATGGCGATCCGCGAGGAAAACGGTGAGACCGTGATTTATGGTGCCCAGCTCACCTGGGACCAGCGGCCGCAGCGGGTCTGTAAGCTGGATACCGAAGGAAAAATTCTGTTGGAAATCCCGAATGCCACCACCGGCGAAGTCCCGGGTGGTTGGGGCGGCCTCACCGGTGTCACCGTCGCGCCGGACGGCTCGATTTTCGCCTCGATGGGCTACGGCTCGAACATCGTCCACAAGTTCGACGCCGGTGGGAAATTGCTCAAATCCTTCGGTAGCACGGGCCCGGATGAAAAGCAGTTCGACACCCCGCACGGCCTCGCCATCGATACGCGTTTCGGCGAGCCGCGGCTGCTCGTGGCCGACCGCGAAAAGCGCAGGCTCGTCCACTTCGACCTCGAAGGGAACTGGATCGGCGTCCACGCCAGCAATCTCCGCCGCCCATGCTCGGTGAGTTTCCATGGCGATCACCTCGCCATCGCCGAGCTTGAGGCCCGCGTCACCATTCTCGACAAGACTGGCACACCCATCGCCTTCCTCGGTGACAATCCGGACAAGGCGCAGTGGGCAGGCTTCGGCGTGGCTCCTGCCGACCAACGGCTCGGGATTTTCACTGCCCCGCACGGCCTCAGCTTCGACAAGGCAGGAAATCTCTACGTCCAAGACTGGAACGCCACCGGCCGCATCACCAAGCTGACTAAGCTCTGAATGTCTTGAAATCTAAATTTCTCATTCCGCCGGTCATCGCGTTGGCGGTGGCCGCCTGTTGGATCGGCAACAGACGCAGCTCCATTTCCCTGCTAGAAGAAGAAAGCTTCGTCCTCCAGGAGTCCATTGCGGCCCAAGCCTCTGTCTCGACAACGGATATGGTCTCTTCTAAATTAAGGCGGCAGCTTGAAATGACCGATGGGAAAGACTCTTTAAACTGGAGTAAGGTGGCAAACCGGTTAGCGGAAATGCTCAAGATTGAAGGCGAAGACAGCATCCGGGAGCATATGCGCTTACAGGAAAGGCTCGAGACGCTGCCCAAAGAGGAACTCGTTTCCGCATTAGATGAGATCGCCACTCTGGATCTGCCTGATGGATCGCAGCAAGAACTCGTGCAAATGCTGCTCGAGCAGCTCGGTGCGAAGGATCCTGAATGCGCGCTAACACGCTATTTTGACCGGACTCTTTGCGACGGGAACATGAGCGGTTTAGGGCTTGCCGACGCGATGAAGCACTGGATGAATAAAAACCCGGTGGCTGCGACCGCTTGGTTCGACCAGCAGATTGCCGCTGGGAAATTCGACAGCAAGTCACTTGACGGTGAGAACCCAGCGCGGATGCAATTCGAGAGTATATTGTTGGGGGCTTTATTTCCGACTGACCTTGCTGCTGCCACCGCCCGCTTGAAATCCTTACCTGTAAACCAGCGAAGTGACACCGTAACATCGATTGAGTTTGCACGTGGCGAATATCATCCTGCCTATGCCAATCTGATCCGCGACGGGCTGCCGCAAGTAGCCCAAGCGGAGATCTTGGCTCGGCACGCCACCGACAAGGTCAGAGAAGGTTACCCAGCGGTCACCGAGTATCTGGATGCCATCAAGGCCACTCCTACCGAACGTGCCTTCTGCGTTGAGCAGGCCGCAGGGTGGAAAATCCGGCAGCTTGCAGGGGATAGAAAAGTCAGTCGTGAGGATATCGACACCATGCGTGAGTGGGTTTCCAGCCAAGCACCGGAGGTGATGGACAAGCTCACCGGCACGGTCATAGGCACGTCGCTGAAGGCCAACGAGAAGCTGAGTTTCTCCGAAGCTGCTGCCCTCGCAGGCCACTTCTACAAGGTCAGCAGCAATGACGAAGTGCTCATCGGTTTTCTCACTTCTTTAGATGAGCCGCTTCGTCACCGCGAAGAGGCCCAAGTCCTCGCCCAGAAAATTTCCGACGTGAAAATCCGTGAGGAAATCCTCCGCCGATTTGATCCACCTGCCGCCGGGTCATGAAAGTCTCGGTCGCCTCATCACTTCTCATCCTCTGCATCGGTGCGATGATCGGTTGGCGGGACGAACAACGGCTCGCCACAGTCGGTGCCATCCATCACCAATTCGTTACAAAAGCTGCTAAGTTTGGCATCACCCTCGACCGCAGCTCCAAACAGGGTGGCGTCCGCATGACCAAGCGTGAGCGCGAGCACCAAACCAAAGAAGCAGCGATCAAGGACGCCGCTGCTAGGTTCACAAACCTAGCAATGGAACTCAGCGCCATGAGGGCAAGACGTGACATGCCCGGCGAGGCCATGCACAACACAATGGTGGGATTCTTGGAGGTGATTCTGTCGCTTGATTCGGCACAGTTGAAGACCTTCATGGCCGAGGTCCGTGCGAACGAGGATCTCGAGGATGATTCCCGAGAAGAAATCATCCACTCCTCCATGTATCTCCTCGCCAGCGAATATCCGCAGGCTGCGCTCATGCTGCTGACTGAGTCATCTGGTCTTCTTAAAGATGTCGATAGGGCCAAGAAATTAATTTTTCACTCGATCTCTAAGTGGGCAGCAACCGATCCGGCGGCAGCACTCAACTGGTTTCGGATCAACGGCGAGAAATTCCCTACTTTCGTGGATTACACTACCAAGTTCGGGTTGATTTCTGGCACGGCAGTCAACGATCCCAAACTCGCCTTCAAGCTCATGGCCGAGATCGGGATGAAAGATGATGAATCCGCCATCTGGCGCATCGTGGTAACTCCGCAAACCTCGGAACAATGCACCACCACCCTCGCCGCCCTGCGTGAATACCTTGCCACCCTGCCGGAGGGCGAAATACGCACTGCTGTGTCGAAGAGTTCCCTTGTGTGCCTCGCACAAATCGCTGAGAAGCAGGGCTTCGAGGCAGGCAGTAAATGGATCGAAAGCGCCGACCTGACCTCTCAGCAACTGGTGGAAATTTCGGACCTTGGCCACAGTATCAAACTTGAAGAAAGCGGCCGGTGGGTTGAGTGGATGGGTGCCAAATTGACGGGAGAAAAGTCGAAAAACAGTATCCGCAGCATCGTTTGTCACTGGACGGAAAAGGATTATAAGGCCGCCGGTAAATGGCTAGCCGCGACTCCCGCCGGTCCCACCAAAAACATATCTATCCGCTCTTACGCAGAGGCGGTGGCCAAATACGAACCCGAAAGCGCCGCGCAATGGGCGATGACTCTGCCGCCCGGCGAAGACCGCGACGAGACACTTGAGAGCATCTATCAGAAGTGGCCCGCGAACGACGAGGTGGCCAAGGAGGCGTTCAAGAAACTCCACCGGATCAAGTGATCCCAGCAAGTAGCCGACCGTTTGTGCTTTGAAATGGCAGCTTCAGATTTCCGCAAAGACCCTCACGAAACTCCTGTTGGCCTTTAATAATCAGGCCATTGACAAGCGGCAATAGAGTTTATTGCATCAAGGATCTTGAAACCGACTCTTTTAGTCCTGCCGGTTGCTTCTTTGGTTCTAGTCGCCAGTTGGATCGGCAGCGAACGCAATTCCATTTCCGCACTGGAGAACGAAAGCACTGTTCTGAAGTCCGCCCTCGCCGCCCGTGCCTCCGGGTTGGAAGTGGACACAGCGGCTCCGAAAGTAAAATCGGCGGATCAGCTCGCGAAGGAAAAAGCACCCATCGACTGGAAGAAAATAGCCGCCCAAATGGCGGAGATGCGCTCCGGCGGCGACATGCGGGCATATTTCCAGCTCCAAAAAAAGCTCCGCGCACTTTCCAAGGAGGAACTCATTTCCGCATTAGATGAGATTGTCACCCTAGACCT
>JAYUHS010000124.1:0-1620 GCA_043766715.1 Luteolibacter sp. | reverse complement strand
CCTTCGCGTCCTCGATGTCGTAAATCGACACGTAGCCGCCGAAGGTCTCCTGCGTGTTCGCATCCGCCTTCTCGATCGGCGTGCCGGTGAAGCCGATGAACGACGCACCCGGCAGCGCATCCCGCATGTGCTTCGCATAGCCGTAAACGTATTTCCCCGTCTTGGTGTCCAGCCGGCCTTTCGTCCCGTATTGCGAGCGATGCGCCTCATCCGAGATCACCACCACGTTCGTCCGCTCGCACAGCACCGGATGATCATCCTCCGCGCCTTCCAGCGAAAACTTCTGGATTGTCGTGAAAATGATCCCGCCAGATTTCCGCGAAGTCAGCATTTCGCGAAGCTCTGCCCGGCTCTCCGCCTGCTCCGGCGTCTGCTTGAGCAAATCCTTCGCGCTGCAAAACTGCGTGTAAAGCTGGCCGTCCAGATCATTGCGATCCGTCACCACCACCAGCGTCGGGTTGTTCATCTCCGGCTGTTGCAGCAGCTTCCCGGCGTAGCAACACATCGAGATGCTCTTGCCGCTGCCCTGCGTGTGCCAGAAAACGCCCGCTTTTTTCGATCCCGGGACCACGTCCTTGCCATAGGTCGCCCGATCTTCACGCACTCGGCCATCATCCTGATTTTCCGAGGCGATCAAGGTCACCCGCACCGCCTCCCGCACCCCGTGGAACTGGTGATAGCCCGCGATTTTCTTAATCAACCCGTCCCCGTCTTGCTCGAAGAGGATGAAATACCGCACATAGTCCAAGAACAGATCCGGCTTGAAAAACCCATTGATCACCGTCTCCAGCTCGAACTCCACCATCGGCTTATCGTTCTCATTCCAGCGCGTTCGCCACGGCATGAACCACTCCTTGCTCGCCGTCAGCGATCCCACCCGCGCGTTCATCCCGTCACTCACCACCAGCGCCTCGTTGAACACCAGCAGATCGGAAATCTCCGCCTGATAGGTCTGAAGTTGGTCGAATGCCTTCCACACGTCCGCCTGCTGGTCCGCCGGATTCTTCAGCTCGATCAATCCCAGCGGCAGCCCATTCACGAAGCACACCAGATCCGGCCGCCGCGGCTTTTTCGTCCCCGTGATCGTGAACTGGTTCACCACCAGGAAATCATTGCGGCTCGCCCAGGTGAAATCGACCAAATGCGCGTAATCCGCCTCCTTCTCCCCCTGCGCGTTGGTGAACTCCACCAGCACCCCGTCCATCAGATAGCGGTGGAAGGCCCGGTTGCTCTGCACCAGCGACGGATGCTCCGGCTTCGTCACCACATGCACCACCTCCTCCACCGCGGATTCCGGCAGCTTCGGGTTCAAGCGCCGCACCGCCTCCGCCAAGCGCCCCTTCAAGACCACCGCCCGGAAATCCTCCCGCTCCGCCGCAGCCCCTTCCGGCGCGATCACCGCGCCATGAACGTAATTCCAGCCCGTGTCCTGGAACCACTGGATGGCAAGTTGTTCGAGTTGGTCTTCGGTGATCATGGCTTGCCCCCTTCCTCCGGCAGTTCCGTGAGCAACCGGTCAAAGTCCGACTCGAACAAGCGATCCTGCACGATGCGGTATTTTTCGAATTCACTTTCGGCATGAGCCTTCGCCAACTCTGCGGTAACCTTGCCCGCATCCAT
>JAYUHS010000123.1:0-11851 GCA_043766715.1 Luteolibacter sp. | reverse complement strand
TCGCTGAAAACATGCGTCTGCCAGGCAAAACGGACTCGCTCGTAATGCGTGCCCGCCATGCCGCGAGGGCGCGACATGGCACACGCGAGGGCGCGTGTGGTCCCCTCGGTTTCGCTCGACGGCGCGCGCGGGTTGATGGAACTGCGGTCGCTCTACGAGCACCTTCAGGCGAGGATTCTGGAGATGATCGAAACGCTGGACGAGGTGCGGGCGAGCGCTGATTACGAGGTGTTCCAAGCGGCGGAGGAGGACGAGTCGGTGATCGGGCGGATCGTTTTCGCGCAGCGGGAGGAGCTGGAGGGGGAGATCGGGGAATTGAAGGTGGAGGCGGAGAGAATCGCGGGGGAGGCGAGGGAATTGGCGGGGGAAGTGCCGTTTTGAGAAAGACTCGGAGCGAGACGCTCCGAGTACGGCCTGCGGCGAGACGCCGCAGCCACGTTTCCGCGAAGCGGAAAAGGGATACCCAATTTTCCGCGCATCCCACCCTTTACAAGCCGGATGATCCCTGCCACACACCTCGAAATTTAGCCGCGCGGACGGCAATTTCCCGAACCTCCCCAGACCATGCCCAAAGACACTTCGATCCGGAAAATCCTCGTCATCGGCTCCGGCCCCATCGTCATCGGCCAAGGCTGCGAGTTCGACTATTCCGGCGTCCAAGCGTGTAAGGCACTGAAGGAAGAGGGCTACGAGGTGATTTTAGTGAATTCAAATCCGGCCACGATCATGACGGATCCGGAGTTCGCCCACCGCACTTACATCGAGCCGATCACACCGGAAGTGGTGGAAAAAATCATCATCCGCGAGCGGCCAGATGCCCTGCTGCCGACTCTGGGTGGTCAGACCGCGCTGAATACTTCCATGTCGCTTTTCAAATCCGGCACGCTGGAGAAGCATGGGGTGAAAATGATCGGCGCGAAGGCTGAAGCGATCGATAAAGGCGAGGACCGCCAACTTTTTAAGGAGGCGATGATCAAAATCGGCCTCGACATGCCCCGCTCCGGCATCGCCCACACCATGGAAGAGGCGAAAAGAGTGGCAGAGGAAATCGGCACATTTCCGCTCATCATCAGGCCGGCCTTCACCCTCGGCGGCCAAGGCGGCGGCATCGCTTACAATCGCGAGGAGTTTGAGGAAATCATCACCCGCGGCCTCGATTTATCGCCCGTTTCTGAGGTGCTCATCGACGAGTCACTGCTCGGTTGGAAGGAATTCGAAATGGAAGTCATGCGTGACTGCGCCGACAACTGCGTGGTCATTTGCTCGATTGAAAACCTCGACCCGATGGGCGTTCACACCGGCGACTCGATCACCGTCGCGCCGATCCAGACGCTGACCGACCGCGAATACCAGATCATGCGAGATGCGTCCTTCGCCGTCATCCGCGAGATCGGCGTGGAGACAGGCGGCTCGAATATCCAGTTCGCCACCTGCCCGAAGACCGGCCGGATGATCGTCATCGAGATGAATCCGCGCGTCTCTCGCAGCTCGGCGCTGGCCTCGAAAGCCACCGGTTTCCCAATCGCAAAAATCGCCGCCAAGCTCGCCGTCGGCTACACACTTGACGAGCTGCCGAACGACATCACTCGCGTCACTCCTGCTTCGTTCGAGCCGACCATCGACTACGTGGTCACAAAAATCCCGCGCTTCACATTCGAGAAATTTCCCACCGCGAATCCCGTCCTCACCACTTCGATGAAGTCCGTCGGCGAGGCGATGTCGATCGGCCGGACGTTCAAGGAGTCCATGCAAAAATGCCTGCGCTCGTTAGAAACAGGTCGCTGGGGCTTCGGCTTCGACAACAAAGAACCGCAGAATCCGACGCGCGACGAGATCACTCGCAAGCTCCAGATTCCCAACGCCGAGCGTATTTTCTGGCTGCAAACCGCCTTCGTCAATGGCTGGACGTTAGAGGAAATCCAAGACGCCACCGCCATTGACCCATGGTTCCTCGGCCACCTCCAACAAATCGCCACGGAAGGCTCAAGGAGTGTGGGCGTCTCGCCCACAAGTCAGACACCAGCGGAACTCCGTCACCTCAAAAAACTTGGCTTTTCCGACCGCCAAATCGCGAAATTCCAGAACACCACCGAGGACGAAATCCGTGCCAAGCGCAAGTCCCTCGGCATCATCCCGACTTACCGCCTCGTCGATACCTGCGCCGCCGAGTTCGAAGCTTACACCCCGTATTTCTACTCCACCTATGGCGATGAAAACGAAGCCCGTCAGTCGGACAAAAAGAAAATTATCATCCTCGGCGGCGGTCCGAATCGGATCGGCCAAGGCATCGAGTTCGATTACTGCTGCGTCCATGCCGCCTTCGCGCTCAAGGAACTCGGCTACGAAACGATCATGGTCAACTCGAACCCCGAAACCGTTTCGACGGACTATGACACGTCTGACAAATTATTCTTCGAGCCGCTTACACTGGAAGACGTTCTCAACATTTGCGACCAAGAACAGCCGCACGGCGTCATCGTCCAGTTTGGCGGGCAGACCCCGCTCAACCTCGCCGCCGACCTCGAACGCCACGGCGTCCCCATCATCGGCACCTCGCCGAAATCCATCGAGCAAGCCGAGGACCGCAAGTTTTTCTCCGCGCTGCTAGATCGGCTGAATCTCAAGCAGGCCGAGGCTGGAACTGCGACGAACGAGGCCGAGGCCATCGTCATCGCGAACCGCATCGGCTACCCGGTGCTGGTCCGCCCGTCCTTCGTCATCGGTGGCCGCGGCATGATGATCGTCTATTGCGACGTTGAACTCACCCGCTACATGCGCGAGGCCGTCATCGCCTCGCCCGAGCGGCCGGTTTTGGTGGACCGCTTCCTCGACAATGCGACGGAGGTGGATGTCGATTGTATTTCAGACGGTGAAACCTCCGTCGTCGGCGCGATCATGGAGCACATCGAGCAGGCTGGCATCCACTCCGGCGACTCCGCCTGCGTCATCCCGTCGTTTTCCCTATCCGACTCGATCAAGGCAGAAATCACCCGCGCCGCCATTGACCTTGCCCGCGAGTTGAAGGTCCGGGGCCTGATGAACATCCAGTTCGCCGTCAAGGACGAGCAGCTCTACGTCATTGAGGTGAATCCGCGTGCTTCCCGCACCGTGCCATTCGTCAGCAAGGCGACCGGCGTTTCCCTCGCCAAGCTCGCCGCGAAAGTTATGGTCGGCGAAAAATTAGCGGATCTCGGCTACACCCAGACGATCGTCCCGCCCCATTTCTCGGTCAAAGAAGCGGTCTTCCCGTGGAACCGTTTCCCCGGCATCGACATCGTCCTCGGTCCGGAAATGAAATCCACCGGCGAGGTGATGGGCATCGATGCCGACTGGGGCATGGCTTACGCGAAATCGCAAATCAGCGCCTTCAATCCGCTGCCCACCGCAGGCAATGTCTTCCTTTCCGTCTCGGATCGCGACAAGGACCGCGCCGTGCAAGTCGCCCGTGAACTCGCCGAACTCGGTTTCACAATCTACTCCACCGGCGGCACTCACACCCGGCTCACCGCAGAAGGCATCCCAAGCCACCGCGTTTATAAAGTCCTCGAACAAGCCCGGCCCAACGTGATCGACATGATGAAAAACGGCGAAATCCACTTCATCATTAACACCCCGTCCACCCACGAGTCCCGTGCCGACGAGATCCTGATCCGCTCCACCGCCATCGCCCAAAAGATTTCCCACGCCACCAACCTCGCCGCCGCCGAAGCTTCGGTGAAGGGGATGCGCTCGTTGAAGACGCTGGAGTTCACGGTGAAGAGCATTCAGGAGTATCACGCTTGAGGCCTCAAACGAGGTTTCCCCAATCGAAAGCCCTCGCCGTAAGATAGAGGATCTGCCAAATCAAAGTTGTTATGCGCATTCAGTCGATCCAACTCCAGAATTTCAAGCGTTTCACCGATCTTAAGATCGAAGGGATTCCTGAAACTGCGAAACTCGTTCTGCTCATCGGAGCCAATGGTTCGGGGAAAAGTTCGGTGTTTGATGCGCTGAATTTATTTGGAACTCAAAGGTATTCTAACGATTCTCCGTATTTTCGTAAAGAAGTCGGGTCGATCTATAAGATTGAAATTGCCACGGCATTAGATGTGACAGTGCTTACATCCGAGGGGTGGAAAGAAGGTTGGAATCAAATGGGTCAAACAAAGGGCCAGTATTTTGGACGGTCCAGCCTTCGAGTCATTCCCGCTGTGGAGCAAATCAGTGACCCCGAAGAAAAGATCAAGGGAAACGAGGATAGCCCCACAAACTTCACTAGCGAAGACCGCCGTTTCAATGCAGACCTTGCGGCATTCACGACGAGAATCGATAAAGCGCTCCGCGAACCCACCTTCCAAGGTAAAGCTGCAGATACCTTGGCAATCTTCCGCGAACACATCGAACCATTCAATATGGCTCTGAAGCGGGTATTTGGAAGTGGTGAGGAAACCACGATTCAAATTCAGAACTACGACAATTCCGATCCGGGAAAACCGATCCAACTTTTCTTCAAAAAGGGCACTTCGAGTATCAACTTTGATCTTCTCAGCCATGGCGAAAAACAAATCGTCATCCTTCTGATGGGGTTTGTAGTGCGACGCGAACAGATGGAGAACGCCGTTATCTTCATCGACGAGATGGATCTTCATCTCAACACGGCTGTGCAAAAAACAGTGCTTGAGGAAATCGTGGAGCACTGGATTCCTGATTCCTCCCAACTATGGACCGCCAGCCACGCGCTCGGCTTTATCGAGTATGCGCTAGAAAGCGATCTCGCGGCTTTGATCGATCTGGACGCACTCGATTACGATCTACCGCAAGTGATTACCCCTGCCCAAAAGAGCCGTCTCGATCTTGTCGAAATCGCCGTGCCGCGGGAATCCCTCACTCGCCTTTTCGCCAACCGGATCATCATCGTCTGCGAGGGCAAGGACCATGCGTTTTACAACGCGGCTTGCGACGACGCCACGCGTCTGTTCATACCGCCTGGCGGATCAGACAATGCTCAAAGCGTGCTCGCCATGGCACGGTCGAATCCGGGATACCTAGCGCTGCGAGATAGAGATTTTCTGATGGAAAATGAGATCGCGGCCATTCGTGCGGAACTGCCGAACTATCGCGTGCTGCCCTACTACTCGATCGAGAACCTGCTCTATCATCCTGAGAACATCGCATCGCTTGAGATGCCCGGCTTTGATCCCGAACAATGGATGTCAGAGATCAGGAGCTGGAGAGACTCCCACCCGCTCCGCGAAATCAAATTCGAACGCGGCAAAATTCAAGAACTGCGGACAGTGCAAACACTCCAGAAAGCCAAGGCGCATGATTCGGACGCCACCGCGATTTACGACGCGTTCGCTTCCGCCGACTTCGAGATTTTCTACTCCGTCTTTCCGCAAAAGAAGATGACTCCCGATTATCTGGGTCAGTTCAAATTCACAAAAGATGGTTTGGCCCGTGCCCCATGGTTCAAGGCAAAGGTTCGGGAAATCACCGAAAGTTGATCGTGGCGCTTCCACCCACGAATCCCGTGCCGACGAGATCCTGATCCGCTCGACCGCCATCGCCCAAAAGATTTCCCACGCCACCAACCTCGCCGCCGCCGAGGCCTCGGTGAAGGGGATGCGCTCGCTGAAGACACTGGAGTTCACCGTGAAGAGCATTCAGGAGTATCACGCTTGAGGCCTTCTCGACGTGTATAGGAAAAGCCGTTTTTCTATACATGAATGTTCGACATGCGTAGGAAACGCGGCTTTTCTATGCAGGTTCCCATGAATAGCGCTGCTGTCATTCTCCCGCTTCAGCGTCTTTCACCCGAGCGCTTTGAAACTCCTGCCATCCTGAAAAAACTGGCCAGCGCAGGCAGGAAGCTGGCGGAACTCAAAGGAGTGGTCGAGTCCATCCCCAACCAAGGAATCCTCATCAACACCTTGGCCATGCAGGAGGCTAAGGACAGTTCCGAGATCGAGAACATCGTCACGACTCACGACGAGCTGTTCCGAGGCGATGTTAGTTCAGATAGTTCGGTCGGACCTGCGGCCAAGGAAGTCCTCCGCTACCGTCAGGCTTTGCAGGTTGGATTTAAAGGTGTGGTCGAGACTGAGTTGCTCACCACCCGCCAAATTCTTGAAATCCAAGCCACTTTAGAGCAAAACAACGCAGGTTTCCGCAAAGTTCCTGGCACCGTGCTCAAAGACGGTGCCGGTCAAACGGTTTACACGCCGCCTCAGAACCCGGATGAAATTGAAGCGGCGATGAGTGACCTCGAACGCTTCATCCATGAAGAACATGTGTTCGATGCCGATCCGCTGATCAAAATGGCATTGATCCACCATCAGTTTGAAAGCATTCACCCGTTCTATGACGGTAACGGTCGGACGGGCCGGATCATCAACGTTCTCTATCTGGTGCAACAAGGCTTGCTCGATATTCCGGTGCTCTACCTCAGTCGTCATCTCGTCCGCACCAAGGCGGATTACTATCGGCTGCTCCAATCCGTCCGCACGCAAGATACATGGGAGAAGTGGATTCTCTACATGCTGACCGCCGTCGAGGAAACCTCGACCGAAGCAATTGCTACTATCCAAGCCGTCAAAAAAGCAATGATGGAGACGAAGCGAAATATCCGCTCTTCCTATAAATTTTATAGCCAAGACCTCATCAACAATCTCTTCGATCACCCCTACACCAAAGTCGAATTCATCGAGCGGGATCTTAAGGTTTCTCGCCTCACCGCGACGAAATACCTCGAAGCGTTAGTCAAAGGCGGCTTTCTTCGAAAACAAAAAATCGGACGGATGAACTTCTACATCAATCCGGCCCTAACCTCGATCCTGACAGGCGATTCCATGCGAAGCCCAAGTTCTTGAATTCATCTTGGCTCCATGAACCTCAACGATATTCTCGACAAACAAGGCATTGACCCCGCACTGGTGATCGTCATGCGGCATTGAGCGGAATGGCTAGGAATTCCGCCACCTTCTAGGGAGTTGTGCTGCCGACGAGGCCCCCGCGAAGGGCATGCGCTCGCTGAAGACGCTGGAGTTCACGGTGAAAAGCATTCAGGAGTATCACGCTTGAGGTTCTCGACCCGAGTGACACTCCGCAGCACTGGCTGAAATCGGATTGCGGAGGGGGCGGGGATGGGTGAAGAATCCGCACATGGAGAGGCCGCACCGGTATCCGGTTATTTTTAATCCCAAGGCCCGCAGTCAGAAGGGCGGGCGGGTGCTGCGTTTTCTGATGAATCATGCGAACCGTTTCGCGTTGTTTGCGACGAACCACGCGGGCGAGGCGCGGGAGTTGGCGGTGCGATTCGCGGCGGCGGGGGAGCCGGTGGTGATCGCGGCGGGCGGGGATGGGACGCTGAATGAGGTGGTGAGTGGGCTGGCCGGATCGAGGACGCTGCTGGGGGTGCTGCCGGCGGGGACGATGAATGTTTTCGCCCGGGAAATGGGGATTCCGTTCGATTCACTGGAGCGGGCGTTCCAGGTGATCGAGCGCGGCTTCGTGCAGGAGGTGGATTTATTTGAGGCCAATGGTTCGCCATTCGTGCAGATGGCGGGGGTGGGGTTCGACGCGATGGTGATCGAGGAAACGAGTTGGGAGTCGAAGAAGCGGCTCGGCCCGCTGGCGTATTTACTGGCGGCGGTGAAGGTGCTGGGTGAGAAGCCGCCGCGGTTGGAGGTGATCTGTGCGGACGGGCGGCGCGAGGAGGGGGTGGCGGTCTTAGCAGGAAATGGCTCGCTCTACGGTGGGCAGTTTAAGTTTTTCCCGAGTGCAAATAACCATGATTCCAAGCTGGATGTGCTGGTTTATAAGGAGGCGGGCTACCGGTTAGTGCTCGACTCGCTGCGTGGGTTAGCGTTCGGCGGGATCGATCTCGTGGCCTCCACGAGTTATTTCCAGACGGAGGATTTCATCGTGAAATCCGACCGCGAGGTGCCGGTAGAGGTGGATGGCGAGTGGATCGGGCGGTTCGAGGAGGTCCGCTTTAAGGAGACGGCGCACCGCTTGCGGGTGCTGGCCCCGGAGCAGCCGATCATCGGCGGATTCGCGGATGCGGTGAGGTCGCTGCTGCCATGGTCGCGGCGACCGGTGGAGGCTCTAACCACGCAGAGCTGGTGAAATCTACTGGGAAAAGTCGGCTGCGGCGGGGGTTGCAGTGGCTGGTGCGCGGGGTGCTCGCCGGAGTGGTGGCCTTTCTCGGGGTGGTGGCTTATGCGAATGTCACGGCGATCTGGAAGTCGCGTGGGCTACTTTTTGACGATGTCGCGCGGGTGCCGCCGACGCAGGTGGGGCTGGTTTTCGGTACGACGGACCGGGTGAATGGCTATGAGAACCCGTATTTCCGCTACCGGATCGATGCGGCGGAGCGGGTGTGGAAGGCGGGCAAGCTCAAGACGCTGATCGTCTCCGGGGACAACCGCAGTGCGTATTATAATGAGCCGGAAAAAATGAAACAGGCACTCATCGAGCGCGGCATTCCGGGGCAGCGGATCGTGTGTGATTTCGCGGGGCTGCGGACCTTGGACTCGGTGGTGCGGGCGAAGGAAATCTTCGGTACGACCTCGATCTTATTCATCAGCCAGCGGTTCCAGAACGAGCGGGCGATCTATCTGGCACAGGCAAATGGGATGGAGGCCTGTGGCTTCAATGCCCGCGATGTCGAGCCGGGTGTGGGCTTGAAGACCAAGATCCGCGAAGTCGGGGCGCGGGTGAAAATGTGGTTGGACGTGAATTTCCTCAACACCCGCCCGACTCATCTCGGAAAAAAAATCCGACTACCGGACTGATCGGCGGTTTTTAACCGGATTACGATTGGTCTTCCCCGTGACGATCCCCTTGCTTTCCCACCTCATTCCAACGCATTCTATCAATGATGAATTTCCGCTTCCGCCCGACAGGCCCTGTTTTTGTTACCTTCCTAGTCGCCGCCGCCAGTCCGCTCCGTGGTCAAGTGCCGGGTGAATTAGGTGCAGACGATCTCACCGGCATCCGCGAGGCCCATCTGGCGGCGCGCTGGAGTGACGGGCTGACGGGGGGAGATCCGGTCGAGCTGGACCCCGGTTTCAGCAGCCAAGCGCTGCGGTTTCCCCGCGAGGCCAGTGCGGCGGCGGCTTTCTTGGTTGAAAATGCGTATCTCAAGCCGCGCAATGCGGCTGCGGGGGACTTTTTCGGCACGGTGGCGGTCTCCGGGGACACGGTGGTGGTGGGGGCACCGTTTGAGGACAGCAACTCGATCATCGTGAATGGCAGTGGGGGAAATAATGAGGCGGTCAACTCGGGTGCTGTTTATGTATTTGTCCGAAAATCCGGCAAATGGCGCCAGCAGGCTTACCTCAAGGCCAGCGACGGTGCGGCGGGGGATCAGTTCGGGTTCTCGGTGGCGATTTCTGGCGATACGGTGGTCGTCGGTGCTTATGCGGCGGGCGACATCACCACCACGACGGGGACCACCACGACGATCAAAAACCTAGGAGCAGCCTACGTTTTCACCCGCAGTGCGGCGAAGTGGACGGAGCAGAAGATTTTAACACCGACCGTCAAGGAGGCGGGAGATGCCTTCGGCTACTCGGTGGCGGTAGCGGGCGACACGGCGGTCATCGGCGCGATCGGGGAATCCAGCAAGAACGGGGGAGTGGGCGGAGATGCGGCGGATAACTCTCAGGCCCAAGCGGGAGCTGCGTATGTTTTTTTCCGGAGCGGGACTTCATGGGCCCAGCAGGCGTATTTGAAGGCGAGTCGGCCTGAGCGAGGCGACTTGTTCGGCATGGCGGTGGCCGTCGCGGGGGACACGGTGGTGGTGGGAGCGCCGAATGAATCCGGCGACGGCAAGGCGAAGGACGGGGGCCAAGGGAACAATCTCGCAAAATCCTCGGGTGCGGCGTATGTCTTCAAACGTAATTTGACCGCTTGGAAGCCGCAGGCGTATCTCAAGGCGAGCAATACTGGAGCGGGGGATCAATTCGGCCGGGCAGTGGGGATTTCTGGCGAGAGGATCATCGTCGGAGCACCGGGTGAGGCGAGTTCTGCACGCGGGGTGGCGGGAAATCAGAAAAACAACAGCGCTCTGGAGGCCGGTGCGGCTTACCTTTTCGCTCGCATTAATTCGAAGACGTGGCGGCAGCAGGCGTATTTAAAGTCCAGCAAGTCTAGCGCGGGAGACCAGTTTGGTTTCGCGGTGGCGATCTCGAATGACACGGCGGTGGTCGGCGCGATGGGTGAGAACGGTGGCCGGAAAGATGCGGGTGCGGCCTACGTTTTCACCCGCAGTAAGATTGGCTGGAACTCTCAGTCGGCGCTGCGAGCGAGTAACCGTGGGGCGGGGGACAGGCTGGGATTCTCAGTCGGCGTGTCTGGGGAAACGGTCGTGTGCGGCGCTCTTGGCGAGGCGAGCGATGCGAAATCAGTCAATGGAAATAAGGCAAACAACCGTGCCAAGAATGCCGGGGCGAGCTACGTCTTCGAGGACATCGGTCCGGTGGGGCCATCCATCGCCGTGGAGCAGCCAGCGGGAAATGCGCTTGAGGCTAGCGCGGCGAGTGTATCCTTCGGCAGTACGACGCTCGCGACTGTGGTTTCCAAGACCTTCTCGGTGGTGAATACGGGCACCACTTCCTTGACCGGCGTGGCCGTGACGGTATCCGGCACGGATCTTGCGGATTTCAACGTGGATACTACTGGGACGACCGCCACCGTCCTTGCGGGGAAAAGCACCACCTTCGTCGTGAATTTCAAAGCGACAGGCATCACCAGCGGGGTCCGCAGCGCGACGCTGAAGGTGGTGAGTAGTGATCGGTTCAACAGCCCGTTTGAGATCGGCCTGAGTGGCAGCGGATTTTCCACCACCGCCGACAAGGACTCGGATGGGCTGAACGACTGGGCTGAGCAGGAATACGCCACCCTCGGCTTCGACTGGCAGGTGGCGAATGCTGACAAGGTCGCGAAGCTCAAAGCCGGGGCGAACTCCGCAGGATTATTTACCCAGTCACAGCTCCAAGCTTTGGAAATTTCCATGCCGCTGGTGGCGAAGGATCCGGTGACGGGGGCGGTCACACTGAGGCTTTCGCTTCAAAGATCCACGGACTTGAAGACCTTTACGCCATTTTCAATGACGGGTGCGACAGTGACTCCCACTGGAAACGTGGAGTTCAAGTTCACCCCCACGCTGCCTACCGAGTTTTACCGAGTACAAGCACGCTGAGGCCCGGGGGATGAGGGTATTGATCTGCCCTCGTCTCCTAGATGTCCGGCAGTACTCCAGCTAGGGAGGATGAGGCTTGGCGGATGTCCGGCGGTGCTCCGGGTAGGGTGAAGGAGGCTCGGCGGATGTCCGGCGGTGCTCCGGGTAGAGTGAAGGAGGCTTGGCGGATGTCCGGCGGTGCTCCGGGCAGGGAGGATGAGGTCTGGCGGATGTCCGGCGGTGCTCCGGGTAGGGAGGATGAGGCTTGGCGGATGTCCGGCAGTGCTCCGGGTAGAGAGGATGAGGTGTGGCGGATGTCCGGCAGTGCTCCGGGTAGGGAGGATGAGGCTTGGCGCGTGGTAAAGGGGGCCTCTTCACAAGGAGTGGGGATCTCCGAATCCCCTGGCCCATGGGAGGACAATGAGAAGCGATTCTCTCGATTCATTGGCTTCTCATGGGCATGGCGGATCGGAGTCCACCACTCCTTGGGGGGGATGAACATCGAACATCGAACGCTCAACATCGAACGTCGAAGGGAAGAGAACAGAAGAAAAGAGAAGTGAAGTGCGGGCGGGGCCTCTTCACAAGGGGGAGTGTAAGAAATTCTGTGTAAGCGCTTTCCGGTGGTGCATCCAATCACCGAAAAAACACCGCACATGAAATCCTCTATCAAAGACAAGCTCCTCG
>JAYUHS010000122.1:0-11891 GCA_043766715.1 Luteolibacter sp. | reverse complement strand
CACTTGGCGGTGACGTTTTTCCGCATGGCGGAGATCGACTCGCGGGCGACGATTTTCCCACCGACGGCTGCTTGGATGGCGACGACGAAAAGGTGGGACGGGATCACGTCCTTCAGCTTGGCAGCGAGCATCCGGCCGTAGGATTCCGCCTTGTCACGATGGACGATGGTGGAAAATGCCTCAACCGGATCCCCGGCGATGAGCATGTCCATCTTGACCATTTTCGCCGGGCGGTAGCCGGAATGTTCGTAGTCCATGGAACCGTAGCCGCGAGTCATCGACTTGAGGCGGTCGTTGAAATCGACGAGGATTTCCGCCAGTGGCAGGACGCAGGAAAGCATCACGCGGGTGTCGTCGATGGTCTCGGTATTGGTGACATCCCCGCGTTTTTCGAGGACGAGTTGCATCATGTCGCCGATGTATTCGCCGGGCACCATGATGAAGACGTTGACGATGGGTTCGCGGATTTCTTGGATGCCTTGGGGATCGGGGAAAAGGGTCGGGTTATCGATGATTTGATCCGTGCCGTCGGTCATCGTGACGTTGTAAATCACTGAGGGATAGGTGGAAATGACATCCATGTCGAACTCGCGGCGGAGGCGCTCTTGGATGATTTCCATGTGGAGCAGGCCGAGGAATCCGCAGCGGAAGCCGAAGCCAAGTGCGGTCGAGCTTTCTTGGGTGAAGGTGAAGGCGGGGTCGTTGATCTGAAGCTTACCCATGGCCAGCTTGAGTGCCTCGTAATCGGACGAATCCACCGGATAGATGCCGGAGAAGACCATCGGCTGGATTTCCTTGTAGCCGGGAAGTGCCTCGGGGCAGGGGTGGGTATTATCGGTCATCGTGTCGCCGACCTTGACCTCACTGGCGGCCTTCATGTTTGCGATCACGTAGCCGACATCCCCAGCGGATAGGATGTCGCGGGCACTCATCTTCGGGGTGAAAACGCCGACTTCCTTGACTTCGTAGGTTTTCCCGGTGGCCATCAGCTTGACGCGCTGGCCTTTTTTTACCGTGCCGGAAAAAACGCGGACGTAGGAAACGACGCCGCGATAGGTGTCATAAAGCGAGTCGAAAACCGAGCAGCGCAGCAGTTTATCCGGATTTTCCACTGGAGCCGGAACCCGGGCGACGATGGCTTCCAAAATGTCTTCGATGCCGATGCCCGCCTTTGCCGAGGCCGGGATGCAGTCTTCCGCTGGGATGCACAGGATCTCCTCAAGCTGCTTCTTGCACTTCGCCACGTCTGCGGCGGGGAGGTCGATTTTGTTGAGGACAGGGATGATGTAGAGGTTCTGCTCGGTGGCGAGGTGAAGGTTTGCAACTGTCTGAGCTTCTACGCCTTGTGCTGCATCCACCATCAGGATGGCACCTTCGCAGGCGGCGAGAGCGCGGGAAACTTCGTAGGAGAAATCGACGTGGCCGGGGGTGTCGAGGAGGTTGAGCTTGTAGGTTTTTCCGTCCTTGGCCTTGTATTCCATGGCGACCGGATGGGACTTGATAGTGATGCCTTTTTCCCGCTCCAGATCCATCGAGTCGAGCTGCTGGGCACTGCTTTCCCGCATGGTCACCGTGCTGGTCATTTCCATCAGCCGGTCGGAGAGCGTGGTTTTCCCATGGTCGATGTGGGCGATGATGGAGAAATTTCGGGTCAGCTCGGTGGACATGGGCAGAAAAAAACGTGGACGCGGCGAGGGAAAGCAGGAAACCCGCGACAAGGCACGAAAAATAGATTGCCAGTGCGGTCGGAGTGATGCGCTACGGAGTAGCTGATTTTTTTAAACTCCCGAAATGCGTGCGCTACCTCGGCACTTTTCCTCATCCCAGACGACGACTGCGGCCCTTCTCATTCAGCGCTCCACAGGCGGGACAGGTCACCATTTTTACCGGATTTGTGTCCTCAAACGCATGCAGACAGAGCCGGCAAACGATGCGGTTCCCCAGCGAACGCCTCTCCACCCGGTTGTGGAGCAGCCGAGAGCCGATGGCGATGACCGGCACCACCACGAACGCGCCAAGGACCGCGTAGAAAACGAAATCAGCGAGAGTGAGTTCCATCGGCGGGTTGGTTCGTGAATCCGACACCTACGGAAATCCAGCGGAATGGCGTCTCCGGCTCTGGCCGGAATTGAGTCTGGTGCAGCCACATTTCCAGCTCCGAGGCACCCGCTTCGCCGCCTTTTTCCAGCGAGACACACTCGGCCACCCCACCATCTGGATTGAGCCGCACCAGAAACCGCCATGACGCGGACGACATCGCCGCATCCACCACGGCAGGAAATGGGGGTAATTTTCCCGGTAAATCCTCCGCAGTGATTCCGGAAAGCGGGTAAAGCACCGGCATCACTTGCGACTTCCCCAGATCCGGAATGACCGCAGCAGGAGCCGTCCGCTCAGGGAAAAACGAAACTCCCCTCGCCGCCAGCTCTAGCGGCGGCACGGCTCGTTCCGCCGGTAAATCCTGCATCTGCGGCACATACGGCGGCGGCTGGAATCGTGTGTCCTCCATCGCAGACGCCTCTAACTCCGCTAGTCCAGCCCACTGCGACAGCACGAACCGCGAGGGAAATGGCCCACCCTCCTGCGCCCGCAACGTCAAGGCCCGGCCCTGTCCATCGTCTGTCAGATAAATCACCGACGCCTTGCGCGGCGAGGATTTCAGTGGTGCCTCCACCCGGATCTTCACGGTCGTGATCAAAAACGCAAACGCCCCACCCACCAGCGCTAGCGCAAAAAGCCTCGGAAAAAGCGGCTGCCTGCTCCCACGCCAGCGGAAGATCCACTCCGGAGTTCCCAACGGCTTGCTCGCCTTAACCGTCCCGCTCGGTATCATTTCCCCAGCGGTTTCTGGCTGAGGTCCGAGGTGCCGGGAGCATTTTTCCCCACGATCGCTAGGCGAAATCCCTTGGCCAGCACCAGCTCAGTGATTTCGCGCTCCGCCCCCACCGGCGTCCCGGCATCCGTCTGGAGCAGGACGATCGCCTTGGTTTGCGCCCCGGCGGACCGGAGCTGATCGAGCCGCTCGGATAACTCACCACGCGTCACCGGATCCCGCCCCAGATGGATTCGCAGCTCCGGCTCGCCCGGCCCCAGCGTCACCACCAACGACTGCTCGTAGCGCTCCATTTGAAATCGCGACGGCGGTAAATCCACCGCCACGCCCGATTGCATCGCCAACGACGGCCCGAGCAGGAAAAACAACTGCATCAGCGCGAAAATGTTCAAGATCGGCACCGCGTGCAGGAATCCCGGGCGCTCCGGCAAGGTCATTTCTAACTTCATTTCACCGGGTCTTTCTTCGGCTCTTGCTTGAGTTCCCCGGCCTTTTTCCCTCCAGAAACCTCACCACGGAATGGCGCGAACTCATCCTCCTCCCGCGCATCCGCGATGAGGTGCACCATCTCAATCCCCGCGCGCTCGATGCGATGCACCAACCGCTTCGCCCGCCCGAGGAAATAGAGATAAAACAAGTAAAGCGGCACCGCCACCGTCAGCCCGATGACCGAGGTGATCAGCGCCATGAACACCCCCGCAGAAAGCTCCGCCGGTCCCGTGAACCCGCCCTTTTCACTCACTTTTTGAAATGTCTCCAGCATCCCCACCAGCGTCCCCAGCATCCCCACCAGCGGAGCAAGTAACGCCGCACCCAAGATCGCCCGGATGTTTTTCTCGATCCTCGGCACCTCAAGCTGACCCGCCTCCTGCGCCACATCCCGCAAATCCGCCCGCGGTAAATAATACCGCAACAATGTCGAGTGAGCCACGCGCGCCACCGGCCCCGGCGCCCTCGCCGCTTCATGCAAGGCCTCTGCGAATGCCCGCCGCCGGATGTGATGCGATAGCCCCACCAGCAGATCCCCCACATTGATCCGCGCCCGGTGGAAAAAAAACAACCGCTCCACCACACAGAGCGCCCCCACAAAGGCCAAGCCCAGCAGCACCCACACCAGCGGGCCACCCTGCTCGACCAGACCGGAAGGTTCCATCAATCCTGAAATCATGTGCCAATACCTACCTCCGCACGCTAGCCATTGACCAGCGTGAACTCCCCGAAAAGCACCCCAAGGAGTAATGGTCACCTATATATTTTCAACGAAGGCACTCCCGCTCAAATTCGTTAATCCCTCCGGATGCGACAAGATTGGCAATAATTTGGAATGCCACACGCCGCCTTTTCCCAGCTCGACAAAACATTTCAGTAACCCTGCACCTAGGGCGAGCGCGTCATTGGTATGAATCCTTTGCCCATCCCGCCGAAGAACGCCGGAAGGCAAGCGGTCCATGGATTCTTGACTCCTCATCCACTGGGTGGTTCGAAGCCCCTCTACCCCAAGATCGGCCTATTTGCGGACAAGATCACCATCGATCTTTTTTCCCTTCACATCGATTTAACGGGCGACCTCGCAAGGCGAATCGCCAAAGCCCAACAATGACCATGAAGACCAAACAAGTTCCCTTGGACATCTACATTCCCGCCACGGAACACCGTGCGGCCGTCAAGGTGAATACCCTTCAAATTGACGTTCACAGCGATGATTTCGGCAACGAAATGGTGATTCCCGAGTCCTCCATCCTCATCGACAAAACCCAAGCCCGCTACATGGGCCTGCTGGCAGACTCGGGTATCCGGTCCCTGCGCGAACGTCTTTTCCTTTCGCAAGACCAGCTCTCCGGACCTCCCCTGCTGCGGCAAGAAATCCCTCTCGCGCTGGGAAAACGGCCGGGAATACCCGAGCCAACTCGTCAACACCCCGCTCCGGCTGCTTGAAGAGAAAAAAGTCACGCCAGAAGACCTCCGCGCCGTTCGCCAACCCCGGATCAAGGCTTCTACTTAATCAGGCTTCCGCATTCGAAGTATTTGGACCACAAATCGCATAGATCAATGCGCCATCCGATACCAATCTCAAGCCTATCTAGGCTGAATAGGGCTAGTCCTCTCCGCTATCCAGGAGGAAAGTCGAACTTTACGCCATTTTTTGCGCACATTCTTGAGGTTAATAATTTGACTGGTTGCGATTACTACGAGCCATACGCCGGGGGCGCAGGTGCGGCAATCAATCTCCTGCTCCGAGGTCAAGTATCCCATGCCTTCCTCAATGACGCAGACTGGTCGATTTTCTGCTTTTGGCGTGCAGTATTACGGCAACCTGTTCGCTTCTGTGAAAGTATTCTGAATGCGTCTCTTGATATCAATGAATGGCAAATCCAAAAGAATATTTACAAGAATCCAAAATCATACTCAGTATTCGAGGTCGGATTTTCCACATTCTACCTAAATCGCTGCAATAGATCAGGCATTGTTAAAGGCGCAGGCCCTGTTGGGGGAATCGCCCAAACGGGAAGGTATAAAATCGATTGCCGATTTCCAAAAAATGAACTTATTGAACGAGTCAAACGATTGGCTAAGCTTCGAGGACAGATCACACTTAGCAATGATGACGCGATGAGCTTTCTTAAAAAAAGCGTCCCGACTCGAAGCAATAAGATTTTCGCATATTTGGATCCTCCCTATTTAGAGCAGGGTCGCCGACTATATTTTGATCGATATCAATTCAAAGACCACGAAATTCTCGCTGAATATTTGTGTTCGCGAAAAAAGCTGCACTGGCTAGTGTCCTATGATAACCATGACAAGCTAGATAAAATTTACCATAAGGCACAATCATCTATGGTATGTGACATTTACTTCACACCGCGAAAAATACGTCGTAGCGAGATACTTTTTTTCCCTCCCTATTTGGAAATCAAAAAATACTCTGAATAGTTTCAGAGCTACTTCAAATTCAGTATTTCTCCCTCTCGATCAAAGATTTCAATGCGAAGGTCCACCCGTAGACGTGCACCTTCTCGCCAAAGCGAAACCTTTCCGATAACCTCGTCGCCTCCTAAGCGCGTTAAAACTGACTTTGTCTCACCATCCCACTTCGGCGACGCAATGGGAATCCAAACTTGGCGAAGGATCTCGCGCCTTCCATCACTAACGCGAAGATCCGATCTCATATCAACTACCCGTGCCAGTGCTGCATACTGATCCTTATTAATTACAACTGGCGCTACGCCCTCATCCTGAAATAGGTTTCCTTGTAGGCCGTCGTCTCCAACTCGCGCAAGCGATGTCTCCAACAAGATGAGACCGTCTCTGAATCCGCCTCTTTTTTCGGTCTTCTCACCTTGGATTGTTTCAAAATCGTTCCATTCCACGCCAATAGTGGTGAGAATTTGACGAAGGATAACGTAAACATCCCCCAACTCCTGAACTAAATCGCTGTTTCGGTTGGAATCAGAGACCTCAAATGCTTCCTCCACAAGCTTGTCTTTCAACGCGACTAACAGCGCCTCCTTTTCAACTTTGGCCAACCTTACTGATTCGCCGAACCGTGCAATGGTCGCCGGAATTTTGTCACGGACAAGTTTGTTGAACTCTTGCAGGTTGGATCTTCGATTGAATGGATGGGCAATCTCAACGGCTGCACCGGTCGCTACCAATTGATAGTAAGCATGAGACAAAACACCACCTTCGAGTAAGATCGGAACTTGTAATCTTTTCGCAAGAACCCCGACTTCTTCCAGAAGCTTTTTATCTCGAAGCAATCGATCTTCCATCGGCTGGACCTTGATCTGAGCAATTTTACCCTTACTGTCTAAAATCAGTTTTTCGGCACCATCAAGATCTGATTCGGTTCTAATAACAAAATCTTGGTCAAATATGGTCTTTCGCCTCACTCCTGTATTTACATTGCGCAGCTCGCTGACTGCCGCCTCTTCATGATGCCATGGCATATGAGTCGCTCCAGAAGCGTCAGCATCAATGCCTATAAACCACATCACACTAATAGCCTTTCCAACATGCTCACATATAAGTCTTGCGCATATTGAAATCTCCGCAATTAAGCTAGTTGGCTGAACCGAAGATTTCCAATCAAATGGTTGCCTGAGACGGCGTGAAACCCACCTCCCATCGCAGTCTGGTGCAATGTAAGATGGTTTAAAACTCACGTCATGGTCATGAACCACCCCAGCTTCACCTCGCTTTTTGACCTCTGCGATGTCGGAACTTCCTGTATCAACAACATATTTGTCATGTGCATTGTAGTATAGGCCCTCTGGAAGCCCCCAAAGAGCCTCGATCAAAACCTCTCGATTTCCTGGCTCAACATAGACAAATGCAGAAGCGTCCGCTGGAATAAAATGATGGAATATAAATGTAGGTGCCAGATTAGCATAGCCTTGCTCGAAAAGCTGGGCAGCAGTATCAAGCAACCAATCACAAATCTCTTTAGAATTACGCTTTTCATCAGTTCTCGGCAACATTTGTCGTTTTCTGAGATCTGCTGAAACGATATCACAACGAATTATGACGGGGCAGGAAACTAGAATATCAATATCTTGGACCAGCTGTTTTGAAAGTTTTCCATTTGAAAGATCTTTAATTACGTTTGGGTTGTCGAGAAGATATAGTTCTGAATTCGGCAGGTTGAGTTGGCGATAAATAATCGCATTTTCGATCTTCTTGTATTTGCTGTGTTTTTTAGAGTTGACTGCAACAAGCACCTCAAATTTTTTGGGAGTCTTGGGGGATTTAATCTTGGGACGGCTTGTTGGATCTTCACCGGCCTCTATTGAATCATCGGCGTCCGCCTGCACCAACCAGATTGTATCTCCATCCCAGACCCACTCGAAATGAATGCGATACCCGTTGCTTGATGCCCACATGGCAGAAACTCTTAACACATCAACGAGATTTCCCTCCATCCGGCAAGCCAGTGGATGTGCAATCGCATTCGTATTAGCTTTGCCGTCTCTCCAAGACCTAATATTAATCTGAAAATTTGATGGCGGTACGTTTCCTTTGCCGCTTATTTCCCCTAACCAATCTCGGCCCTCTCGATAGCATCTCCGCTCATTTGAGAGATGTCCACAATGGGAAGGCTTTTGATATTCCTGAACAATCAGAAAGACATCGTCATCCTTTACTGCCTGGTTCGCCAAGAAGTCTTCGACATACCGCAAAATATCAGATTTCAGATTTTTTAGTTCTGAAATTTTCGAGGAATATCGCCCGCGTGCATCAATATTTTCCCGTTTCCCAGATGAACGAATAATAATCAAAGGCGGGTCTTGTAGGATGTCTTGAATTGCCTTTCGTAACGCATCAACCCAAAGCCCAATCAAGGGGATTCGCTTTTTCTTTGAAACCAAACGGCATGTCCCAATTAATTCAGATGAGACAATAAAATAAGGTAGCGTCCAAGCCTTTGGTATTTCCATGAGCCCAGCAGCCTTCCGACCAAATTTCAATCGGTCGCTGACATGGATTCGCGAAACTGGACTACATATAACTTCGATGTCTTGAAGCATATCATCGGCATCACTCATTTTCGCTTCGTCGTTGTGCCGAATACACCTTGAGCAATTTCACTAAGTTTTGCCACCGCTGAGTCAGAGAAATAGCCTGAGATGAAACCCATCGCCATTACCAAATTGACATTTCGTAGCTTGTCAGTATCGAAGACTCCGAACAAGCCTGAGGTGATTACAACCCAAATAACGAATGCAACACCAGCTGAAAGATATGGGGTAAGGAACCGCCATAGCTTCCGATCTATATTCCAAATTTCTTTGGCTACTGAATGATACAGCCACTTTAATGAAAACAGCGTTCCCCCAAACAATCCGCAAACCCAAGAGGTAGCCAACAAGGTAAAAGATGAAATACGATGTGATTCAATATTTAACCACGAACAGTGCTCAAGAAATCCACTATGAATAAAGGCAAGAAGGATGGGACAGATAGCAAAATGAACCAGCAAATACCTAGTCTCGCTTCTAATAGCACTTTGCGCAATCGGATCGGGATATCTTGTTTGCCAATTCCCTACTCCGCGTCCGTCATCTGGCTCATCAGGAGCAAACCCAGGGGTCACTTCTTCTTTGGGCGAATCACTCATTTTTGTTCGCCGGTTTTCCAATTTTTGAATGCTTGGATGGTTGACTCAATGTTGCTTTCAAAATGGCATTGCTTCCAATCCCATTTTTCAGGCTGATTTGTCGCTTCTGCTATAACTTTACGAAGAACCTGACTCCCAATATGTTCACCCACCGCAATCCAATCAAATCCAGATTCTCGGATGTGAAGATAGGAGACTCCTTTGGCGGCAAGTTCTGGAATAATATCAGAATCAGGCGCGCACATCCAATGCTCTTTGACTAATTCCTTAGCCCGGCCAATCAGTGAAAAATCCAATGGAACAAAATGTCGGTGAGCGTAATCTACCCCGCAACCTACTGATGTTTTTGCCATCGCTGGTCCGTGCTCAAAAACAACTGGCTTAGAATAACAAGCTCGATAGAACTCATGCAAGTAACCAGCGAGCTGCTGATAATCTTCGTTTTCAGTGCTGCTCAATTCACCGAAATTAAGGTGTTCTTTCTTTGGGATGATTAACAGCCAGCCTTCGACAAGCATCCCTAATGTCGGGAGCACGACAAAATGTGCGGTCTCGTGAAGCACCTGATTCCAGAAGCCATCTTGTTTAGACAGTCTGGTGAAGCGATTGGTGGCGGATCGGCGTCGCTGAAGCGCTTGCATGCGCTGGATCAAAGCAGACAATCTGAGAATTGCAGCAAAAAAGGGGATCGCTTAGGATTCAATGCCTGCGATGGGAAAATCGGGATTGGAAACATGGGATGGAGTGGTAAAGTCCGGTCATGAGCGAGCCAGTCACTTTTTCACCCGAGCAAAAACGGCCAGTGCTACATGAGCTGATCGACGCGCTGCCGGCCGAAGAGCTTGAGCTGGTGGAGCGGATGCTTGCGCGGTTGGAAATGGAGCGGCTGTGGAAGGATGTCCGGGAGGAATTCACCCAAGATTGGACGGAGGAAAAATTCGCGCGGCTAGATGAGATCATCAGAGAAGTCCGGGTGGATCTGAAGAAGCGCAGCGCATGATCGTGGTGCTGGACACCAACGTGGTGATTCAAGCTCTGAACCGGAACCACCGCTTTGCGATCATTCTCGACGTTTGGTATGCGGGGCGTTTTTCATGGGCGGTTTCCACGGACATTCTTTTCGAGTATCGCGAAGTCATCGCCCGGACATCCGGCGCAACGCGGTGGCAATCTCTGGAAAGGCTGCTGGAACTCGCCTCGGCTCACTCTGAAAACGTCGTCCTGATCTCGCCATCCTTTTTCTTCCGCACCATTTCCGCTGATCGGGACGATGACAAATTCGCCGACTGCGCCATCACCGCGAATGCGGATTTCATCGTTACGAGTGATTCCCATTTCCGCGTGTTAGTTGGTAGCGGCTATCGTCCGCAGCCGATCACTCCCGAGGTGTTTATCGAGCGGATTCTCGCGCGGGCGGAATGAGTTCCGCGGTCCACTTGGAAGTTGGAAGAGATGTCCGCTCCCCATATTGGATTTCTTCATCCCTCTGATCTGCGTCCATCCTGTTCATCTGCGGTTCGCTTTCCTCTTCGACTGCGATACTGGCGAAATAAATTTCGCGGTCTGTGAGAGGCCTCTCCTCTTATCAGATGGGCGCGATGGATTCGAGGCGGATGACGGGGGTGCGGGCCTCGTCGGATTTTTCCAAATCGAGGGTGAGATGAAGCGACCAGTCATTCAGGTCGTCGGGGTCGATGAGGGTTTGGTGGATGGTGAGGCCGTCTTCGGAGAGGTGGGTGTGGCGGGCGTTGCGGGCTTCGGGATCGAGGCGGATTTGGTGGCGGGCGGCGTGGTAAGTGTTGAGCTGTTGGAGCAGGCGCTCGTTGGACCAGAGTTTGCCGTCGGAATCGTGGTGGGCGATGAGGCTGAGCGCGGCCTCGGTGTCGTAGCGGGAAAGCGCGGTGACGAGGGTGAGGACGTGGTTACGGAGGTGGCGGGTGAAGGCGGCTTTACACTTTGTGTAAGGGATAGGGGATCGGAGATTGGGGATCGGGGATGGATCTTTAATCTGAGATTTCAAATTTGAGATTTCAGATTGGCCATTCATGGCCTGCCATTCGTCTAGCAGGCTGGAGTCGGTGTGGCGGACGATGAGTTCTAAGAACGACTCGGCTTCGTGGAGGTGCTCGGTTTTGGCGGCGGCGGGGACGGTTTGGGCGAGGACTTTGTACACCTCGCCGAGGTGGCGCAGGAGAATGGCTTCCGAGCGCTCTAACTTGTAGGTTTTGACGTAGTCTTCGAAGGATTGATAATTTTCGATCATCTCCCGCGCGACGGTCTTGGGTTTGACGTTCTCGCTGCCGAGGTAGGGGTGGCGGAGTTTGAAGGCGTTGAAGGTGGTGTAGATGAATTCGGCGCCGGGTTTGGGGTGTTCGACCTGGTCGAGCAGGGCGATGCGGTCGTCGAATTCCATGCCTTCGTCCTTGAGGCGGGCCATGAGTTCGGATTTCAACAGATCGACCTGTTTGCGGAGGACGATGTCGGGGTTTTCTAGGATGGACTCGATGAGCGAGATTACGTTGAAGGCGTAGTCTTCGGCTTCCTTGTCGAGCTGCGGGATGGCGTCCAGCAGGTAAAGGCTGAGGGCGTGGTTGATGGAGAAGTCTTCGGGGAGCGAGACATCGACGACGACTTTCTGCGGGCCGCTGCGTTTGGCGGGCGGGATGATGTGGAGGATCTTCGCACCGATAAGGCCGCGGAAGAGCTTGAAGGCGTGCTTCTTGAGGAGCTTCTTTTTGGAGGACGGCTCGTGGCTGTCGTCGATGATCTTTTTCAATGCGGCGCAACCGTCTTCGGTGGTGCGGGAGAGGACGTTGAGGAGGGTGTGGTGGTGGACGGAGAAGCTGGAAACGAGCGGTTCGGGCGGGGCGGTCTGGAGTTTGGCGTAGGTTTGCTCATCCCAGTGGACAAAGCCTTTCTCGGGCGGTTTGCGTTTTTCGAAGG
>JAYUHS010000121.1:0-11918 GCA_043766715.1 Luteolibacter sp. | reverse complement strand
AGGGATGGTGATGACGGCGGGAGTGCTGGTGTCTTTGGTGCGTTGGGGGGTGCGTTGGACTCGGGAGGCGGCGAGCCAGGCGTGGAGCTTGGCGGGGTGGCGGCGGTAGAGGTTTTGCATCATGGCGTCGAGGCGGGTGACTTCTTGGGTGGCCTCTAGCAGGAGGACGCTGATGCTCTCGGTGCTTTCGAGGCCTTGGAGGTTGGCGGCGGTGTTGGTGAGGTTTTTGCCGTCGATGGCGTCGCGATCGGCGCGGAGGTCTTGGACGAAGTCGGCGGGGATGAGCTTGGCGATGAATTGGGCGCGGAGGGCTGCTTTTTCGGCGAGCTGGGCCGGGGTGTCGGTGGGGGCGTCTTCGAGGTGGGCGAGCAGGGAGTCGGCGTGGGTTTTGAGGTTGCTGGCGGTGGGTTCGGCGGGGAGGCGGTAGAAGGCGGCGAATCCGGGTTGGTCGAGGTCGATGGCGCGGGCGGTGCGGGCGATGTCTTTGAAGTCAGAGCTGAGGGCGTCGAGTAGGGTTTGGACGCTGGCGGGGCCGCGGAGTTGGCCGACTTTGTGGCGAGCGAGCTTGGCGGAGAGGGTGGCGAGATTGGCAAAGCGGGCGATGGCTTCGCAACCGGCGGGGAGGTCGGCGTGGTTTTCGCTGCCGAAGGTGCTGACGCGGTCGAGACGGTCGTGGCGGAGGATGTCGCGGTCGTTCATGGGGAGATGTTGGATTGGTTGTTGTTTGGAGACTGATAGAAATTGTCCGGTGGGATGAGGGGCGGCAAGAAACATTGTGTGACGGGATGGGAAATGCGGAGTGGCCGCGAAGGTCATTATCCCATGAAATCTGCGTAAGAAGTTGATGGGGAGTGCATTGGAAGCGGGTTTCCGGTGGGTGGAACCTACTTGGTGGCTAAGTGGGACCTACTTGGTGGTGAGGTGGGACCTACCCGGTGGTGAAGTGGGACCTACTCGGAGACTAAGTGGGACCTACCCAGTGGCTAGGTGGAACCTACTTGGTGGCGAAGTGGAACCTACTCGGTGGCTAAGTGGAACCTACTTGGTGGCTAAGTGGAACCTACTTGGTGGTGAAGGGGGAGCTACCTGATGGCGAAGTGGAACCCACTTGGTGGTGAAGTGGGAGATACCCGGTGGCGAAGTGGGAGATACCCGGTGGCGAAGTGGGAGCTACCCGGTGGTGAAGTGGGAGCTACCCGGTGGTGAAGTGGGAGTTACCCGTTGATGAAATGGAACTACCCGGTGGCAAAGTGGGTGGGTTGTTTCCCGTGGTTGACCCCGCCGGGGCCATCGCTAGCATCCGCGTCCCGTCATGAGCGCCGCTACGAATTACAAAGACACCCTCACTCTCCCGCAAACGACTTTCCCGATGCGCGGCGATCTGGTGCAGAACGAACCTACCCGCCTCGCGAACTGGGAAAACGACGGCCTCTACGAGAAAATCCTCGCCCGCCGCCGTGCACAAAGTGCTCCAGAATTTATCCTCCACGACGGCCCGCCCTTCGCCAATGGCGACGTCCACATGGGCACGGCGCTCAACAAGTTGCTCAAGGATCTGGTGGTGAAATCCAAGACCATGGCCGGATTTACCGCTCCCTTCGTGCCGGGCTGGGACTGCCATGGCCTACCCATCGAGTTCAAGGTGGTCAAGGAAACCGCCGGTCTCGAGCCTGCGGAAATCCGCCGCCGTTGCGCCGAATTTGCCTCAAAATTCGTCGATATCCAGCGTTCGTCGTTTTGCCGTCTAGGCGTTTTCGGTGATTGGAAAAGCCCTTATCTCACGATGAATCCCGGCTACGAGGCCAGCGTCGTCCGCGTCTTCGCCAAGCTGGTAGAAAACGGCTCGATTTACCAAGCCAAGAAGCCGGTCCAGTGGTCATACGGCGCACAAACCGCGCTGGCCGAGGCGGAAGTTGAATACGCTGATAAGCAAAGCCCAGCGATTTACGTAAAATTCCCGCTCGTCTCCGGTGAGTTCGCGGGCCAAGCGAGCATGGTCATCTGGACCACCACGCCATGGACGCTGCCGGCGAATCTCGCGATCGCGCTTCACCCGGAGTTCACCTACCTCGTCGGGAAATTCACCAAGGACGACCTCGTGGAAACCTTTGTCATCGTCCGCGAACTGGTTGGTGATTTCACCGAAAAAACCGGTTACGCCCTCGCAGAAACGATCAAGGAAAGCAAAGGCAAGGAGTTCGACGGCTGCGAGGCCCATCATCCCTTCCTCGACCGCACCTCCAAGCTCATCCTCGCAAATTTCGTCACCACCGAGGCCGGCACCGGCGCGGTCCACATCGCACCCGGCCACGGCGCGGACGACTACGTGGCCGGTCAGCAGAATGGTCTCGCCGTCTTATCCCCAGTCGATGACGAAGGGAAATTCACCGAAGAAGTCGGCCTCACCGAACTGGTCGGCGTGCATGTTTTCAAGTCGAACCCGCGCATCATCGAGATCCTCGCCGAGAGTGGCCATTTGCTGGGGCAAGAAGTTTATAAACACTCCTATCCGCATTGCTGGCGCTCCAAAACACCGATCATTTTCCGCGCCGTCGAGCAGTTCTTCATTTCGCTGGAAACCCTGCGTGGCCAAGCCCTCACCGAGATCGATAAGGTCGAGTGGCTGCCAGCATGGGGACGGAATCGCATCCACGGCACGGTCGAGAGCCGCCCAGACTGGTGCATCTCGCGCCAACGGACCTGGGGCGTGCCACTGCCGGTGTTCTTCGATGAAAACGGCAAAACCATCCTCTGCGCCGACCTCGCGAATCGGGTCGCCGATCTGTTTGAAAAGGAAGGCTCGAACGTCTGGTTCGAAAAATCCGATGCCGAACTCGCCACGCTGCTAGGCCTGCCCGCGAGAGTGAAAAAATGCCGCGATACGCTCGACGTCTGGATCGATTCTGGCTGCTCCCACGTCGCAGTGCTCGATGCCCACCCGCAGCTCCATTGCCCGGCAGACCTGTATTTAGAAGCGACCGACCAGCATCGCGGTTGGTTCCAGAGTTCACTGATGCTCAGCACCGGCTTCCGCGGCCATGCGCCTTACAAGACCGTCATGACCCACGGCTTCGTGGTGGATAAGGATAAGAAAAAAATCTCCAAGTCAGACGCCGCGAAGTCCGGTAAACCGACCGACGCCGCGCATTTTTATAACCAATACGGTGCCGACATCGTCCGCCTGTGGGTCTCGTCGGTGGATTGGCAAAATGAAGTGCCGTTCGGCGAAGATCTCTTCAAGCAAGTCGCCGAGCCTTACCGCCGCCTGCGGAATACGCTGCGAATCCTGCTCGGAAATCTCGATGGTTTCAAACCGGTCGAGAACCCGGAATACACCCTGCTCGACCGCTGGATCCTCGAACGCCTCCACACCGTCACCGCCGAGTGCCTGGTGGCTTACGAGGCCTACGAATTTCGCAAGGTCTTCAACTCGCTCAACCAATTTTGCACCGCCGATCTCTCCGCCATTTACATCGATGCGACGAAGGACCGCATGTATTGCGACGCTGCAAATTCCCCGCGCCGTTTAGCCTCCCAAGCGGCGATGCACGAGATCTTTACCAGCATCGCCAAGTTGCTCGCACCGATCCTTGCTTTCACCGCTGACGAGGCTTGGGAACACGCTGCCTTCACCACTGGCAGCATCCATGAGCAAGATTTCCCCGTGGCGAATCCCGCCTTCGCCCCCGGTGAGGCCAGCCAACAGGTGGCTCGCTTATTTGAGATCAAACACGCCATCCAGACCGCCATCGAGGCACGGATTCAGGCGAAGGAATTCACCCGTAATAACGAGGCGGACGTCACATTGGTCATCCCAGCGAGCGATGCTTCGTTGCTCGAAATGCTCAATGACCGCGAGTTCGCCACCGAGTTTTTCATCATCGCCGGGCTGTCCGCCGCCGTCGGCGAAACTCTCAGCGCCACCGCCTGCAAGACCGAGCTTCCACTCTGCCCGCGCTGCCGGAAACACGAGCCACTCTTAGAAAGCGGACTTTGTGAGCGCTGTGATGAGGTTTGCAAATGAGGTTCACCCACTCGTGAATCGACTGTCACGCGACCAACCTCGCCCTTTTCAAAAAGTGATCCCATGAGCGGGCGCAGCTCGTCGGCAATGAAGAAGACGCGCGCGATTGAAAGGGGATCGATACTCTACTTTACCGTTTCAAATCACCTCCGAGGTCTCCAGTATCGCCCGGACAATAGCCAATGACTTTTCCCAAACTCCTCCTCGTCCTCACCCTGCCGCTTTACGTCCTCGACCAGATCACCAAGTTCTGGACCGTGGGGAAATTTCCGCCGCCATGGATCGACCAAGAGGCCAAGCTGACCGTCATCGAGAATTTTTTAAATTTCGTTCGCGTTCACAACCAGGGAGTCGCGTTCGGATTTGGAAATGGCACGGCGTGGGCTCCGATTGTTTTCCTGTTCGTGCCGCTGGTCGCGCTGACGATGATCCGCATTTTCTGGAAAAAAGGCGTCTTCCGCCACCCGCTGTCGCAAATCGCGGTGGCGCTCTTGGTGTGCGGGATTTTTGGGAACCTCACGGACCGTCTCGTGCAGGGATTCCTTCTGGAAGAATATCAAACGGCGGGCCTCTGGAAGCGGCTTTCTGAGGGCTATGTGGTCGATTTCATCTCGGTCAAATTACCGCTCTACGACAAGCTGGTGCCATCGAGCCAAGGTTGGTGGCCGACTTTCAATGTGGCGGACTCCTGCATCTGTGTTGCGGCCGTGCTCTTGTTCATCGGCGGACTTCGCGATGAGCAAAACGCCAAGAAGGCGTGAGCCACTCGGATGGTGGCGGCCCTCATCCACGGCCCGAAATTTCAAAAATCTTTCCTTTGGATACGGTGACTATTTGTCTTCAGCTACTAAATGTAGTGTGGTTTTTAAATTGACGCTACTGGATGCATACCTAGGGTTTTTCAAGTTGCCCATCCCACTCCTTCATGCGTTGCGTCCAATGCGGTTCCCTCAAAGACAAGGTCCTCGACTCGCGGTCAGCGAAAGATGGCACCTCGATCCGGCGGCGGCGGGAATGCCTGAAGTGTACTTACCGCTACACGACCTACGAGCAGATCGAGCGTACCGAGCTGCGGGTGGTGAAGCGCGACGGGACTCGCGAGGCACTGAACCGGGAAAAGTTGATGAGTGGCCTGACCAAGGCCTGCGAAAAGCGCCCGGTGGCGATGGATCGTCTGGATCGCGCGGTGGAAGAAATTTTAACGGACCTGCACAAAGACCACGTCAGCGAGGTGCCTTCCGCCATCATCGGCGGCAAGGTGATGGACAAGCTCCACCAGATCGACCCGGTCGCCTATGTCCGCTACGTTTCGGTTTACCGCCAGTTCGAGGATGTGAACGAGTTCATCGCCGAGATCCAGTCGCTCTCCCGTCGTGCGGCGCGCGATCCGTTCCAGCGGCGTTTATTTAAGGACTGACCGATGATTTTCCGTCCCATTTTCCCTAATTCCTTCTCACCTCCGTGATCTCCCTCATCGGCAATCGCCCCGCACTTCAAATCGGACGCTATCAAGTGATCGATTACGACACGGCGTGGCTCGATGCTGCCCTGAAGCGGGCGGCGGAGGCGGCAGAGCACGAAGATTTTCCTTACCTCGAGGACATCCGCAGTGGCGTGGTCCAGTATTTAGAAACGAAGTGCCCGCTGAAACTGCTGCATCTGGAGGATCTCTTCGACCGGATGCGCACGATGTTGGTAAAAATCGGCTGCGAGCAGATCGCAGAGAAACTGGAGCCGCTGGCCCCGCCCGTCACCGTCTCCTTGGTTCGCGCGGCGATGGACGCGGGAAACGGATTCGAACTCGCATTTTTCGAGACGCTACGGAGTGACTTAGCGGAACTTCGTTCGGTCGGCGCCGAAGAAATTCGGTTCACTGGACTGCGCGAGAGTTCGCTGATTCTGCGCGGCGCCGCCCAGTGGAATAAACACTGCCAGAGCTTGCTCTGCGAGATTGAGGCATTTCTTCAAGCATGGAATCCCGGAGAACCGTGGGAATGACCGTGGGCGGAACCCGATCTGTTTCTCTGGCGGTGAAAAATCGGGTCGCTCGCCAATTTTCATTTCGGCTTCCCGTTCTGAAATCGGACGGGTAGAGATGCGGTGTGGACTCCAGTATCCAAGAACGACTTAACGATTTCATCCGGCGTAAAGGTCTGCGCCGGACCGGGCAGCGCGAGACCATCGTCAAGGCTGCGTTCTCCAAGGATGAGCACTTCACAGCGGAGGAGCTGTTCGAGCGGGCACGGAAACTGGATTCCGAAACGTCGCGGGCGACCGTTTACCGTACCCTCGGCCTGCTGGTGGAGGCGGATTTGCTGCGGGAAATCGACCTCGGCGACGACCAGACCACCTACGATCCGAATTTCAATGACAAGCCGTCACACAACCACCTCGTTTGCATCGATTGTGGCCGGGTGGTCGAGTTCGAGGACACGCATCTCGAATTACTCAATGACTGTGTCACGCGGAGGCTCGGTTTTAAGCCGATCCGCCAGTCGATTAAGATCGAGGCGAATTGCGAGCAGCTCCGGCTAAAAGGTCGCTGCCCGAATCTGATCGCCACCCGGCTGACGGGCAAACGGCTGCGTAAAAAACGCTGATTGCCCGTCCTAGGAATGTGCCCGGTTAAGCCGCTTTTTTCACGGGCTTTTCCGGTGCGGCTGCGGGCTTGGCGGGTGCGGCGGGTTTAGCAGGGGCGGCTGCGGGTTTCACGGGCTTCTCCGCTTTTTCCGGCTTCGCGGTGATCGTGATGGCGGTCATCGTGTATTGGACGGTAATTTTGGAGCCGACCTTGAGGTCACCGGTGATCTTGGTGTCTGCGGTGCGGGCGATTTCCCATTTCTCGGTGTCCTTTTGAATCACGACCTTGGCGGCCGTGACTTCAAGCACCGGTCCGGTGACTTGGTAGGTGGACGTCGCGGCGCCGGCGAAGCTGAGGAGAGCAAGTGACGTGACTAGGATGAGTGAGGTTTTCATAAGGTTTTGCAGTGCTTCTCTCCTCTACCTAACCGAGACTGATGTAAAGAAATGAAACTTAGCCGGTGAGAGAAAAGCTCAATTTTTCTTGGCGGAAATCTCGCTGCGAGCGCCGCCGTCTGGGGCGAGGATCGTGTCGGAAATCCGGCGTGCACCTGCCTCGGCGAGGTCGCTTTGTGGATGGATGCTGCGAGCCTTGAGATACCAAGAGAGCGCGGAGCCGACTTGTTCGCGGCTCTCGAACTGCTTTGCCTTGTCGAGCGCCTTGGTGAAATCGGCGACCTTCGGCGCGAGGAGTTCCAACTCGCGGCCGAGTTTCGGATCGTCCGGGAAATCCTCGCGCAGCTTGGCGAGTTGTTCCCATGCGGCGTAGTTTTGGCCGACCTTGCCGAATTCGGAGGCCTTACCGAGCGCAGTTTCGATCTTGGTGAGGTTGGTCATGATCTGTTTGAAGGCATCCTCGCGCTTCGCATCGCCTTGGATCGCTGGGGCGATTTCATATTGCCGGCGGGCGACTTCGCGGAAATTTCCCTCGCTCAGTAAGCGGTCGAAGTCGTTGCGGATCGACACTAGGCCGCCACTGCTGATTGCGAGTGTGTGGAGTTCCTTAAGCCTCGGGTTGGTCGGCCAAATCTCGTTAGCAATCTTGAATTTCTCCTCAAACTTCTCGAGATTCTTTGCCAGAAGTTGAGCTTTGGCTTCCTCAATGGCGAGATCGCAAGCAAGGGTGTACCCGGCGATGGCGCTGTCCACTTTTGAAGAAGGGAAATCCTTCGCCTGAGTTTTCAAACTTGCGGCGAGTTCTTTGGTCCGGGTGTAGTCGTGAGCTTGAAGCGTGCCGTAGAGCTCGTTTAAATCCCGGAAATAGTTGGCGACTTTCCGCTTTTTCTCCAGCGAGAGGGTGGCGACGGGCGAGAGATACTCGCCGAGGGCGTAAGCTTCCAGCAGCCGCTGGGAGGCGGAGTGGAGTTCGCCGCGCGAGACCATCATCTCGAAGGCCTCGATGTATTTTGAAGTCTCGCGGATGGCTTCATTTGATAAGGAATCCAGCGAGGCTACCGTCGGACTGACTCCGACGGACTGGGAGAAGAGCTTGGAAACGTCTGAGTTCTGGTCGATGCGAAGGGTGGCATCGCCATCTTTCCAAATCTGGTTGTAGAAGCGGGCGGCCATGAGGACGTGCTCGTAGCGCCGCTGGACGAACCACTGGATCATGCTGACTTGGTATTGCGCCTTGGTCTGAATGGTCTGTGCCTCAGTGCGTATGATGTTCGCCTTCTTGAGGGCCTCGATTTCGGTGATGCGGCGGAGGGTATCCACGTAGTTCAAGGAGGTGATGCCTTGGCCCGGCTTATCCACCTTGGAAGTGGTCTGTTCCTTACCCTCTCCTTGGGTTTTGGAGATGCTGATGTCTTTCTCGTGGCTGGTGTTCCAGTCGCGCTCGGCGATGATTGCCTTCTTTTCGTCCTCGATGGATTTGTTGAGTTTTTTCAGACCGTTGATGTCCTGCTTGGCAAGCATGGCGGTGTAGATGGACTCGGCGAGAGAGCCACAGAGATTCGCATCACCGGGGTAGGTGGATGCCGTGGGAAGTAGCTTGAACGCTGAGTAAAGATCTGGCCCACCGGTCTTGAAGGGCGACATGGTTGCGAGAATCCGAGCGACGGTGGTGCGGTATTGGGCGGCGGCCTCATCCTGCTCCGGTGGCTGACTGAGATATTTTTCAAACCGAGCTTTGAGCAAGCGGTTGTCGCCTAGCGGGATTGCCACGCCGCCCACGGTGATCGTCTCGGCAGAGGGGTCGAGCAGTGGAATTTCCTGCCCAAGCGGCCCAGCGGCGGGCTGAGGTTTCCCTGCGGACTTGGCCGTGTCCGTCGGCTGGGCAACTGGCTCAGGCTTCTCGACGACAGGCGGGACGTAAACTTGGCCATGGGCAAGCCCGGTGATGAGGAAAGGAATGAGAAAACGAGTTTTCATCTGAGGTGAGTGAATGGAATTAGAGACGCGTCACGCCGGTGGCCACGGGGATGCCACCTTGGCGGAACTTCACGCGAAATGAGTATTTCTGTTTGGAGTCGATGTTGAGCTTGCTGAACTCTTGGGGAATCTCGATGCCGACAAACTCGTCGCCGCCGGGAGCATCTACCTTGAGGCTGACGAGCTGGCCGCGGTCGGTGGTCCACTGGAGTTTCTCGTCGATCTGACCTTCCACGACGAATTCATTGCCCCGCAGGCTGTTGCCATTCTCCAATAACTCACTGACGCTGAGCTTGGGGACATCGCCGAAGCTAGAGGATTTTTTCCCAACGAGCGACTTGCCAGCAACGACGGCCAGCGCGATGGCGGCGACGGCACCGATGATCAATCCGGGGTGAAACTTCGAGCTAGCGCGGCGGGCCATGATTTTTCTGAGTTAGAAGGTTAAAAATGAGTGAAGGAAAATAGATCTAAGCGGGACGTCGTTCAGTCCCACTGCGGCCTGCGGGCACCGGCCCAAGTCGCGATCAAGGCGACGATGATGTGGGCACCTAGGGCGTAAAAGCAGGCGTTTTGGGCAGATAGGCTGGTATCGATTACTGATTTCACGGCGTCGTGGACCTGATTTTGTAAGGCTTCTACGGACCCTGACCACGCCCAGTAGGCGGAGATGAATGGCCGGGTGAAGGCCTCGATATTTTCCGGCAGCGCGAGCACCGCACCGGAGAGCGGGAGCTGGAAACCGACTAGATAAATTGAAAGCAGCGAGGCCTGCTCGGCGGTCCGCATGAGCGAGGAAACGGCGAGGCAGATCGACGTCATCGCCGCATTGACCAGCAGCAGGAAGCCGGCGTGCTGGATGAAATCTCCGCGGAAGGTGCCGAAGAAGTTGACGAAAAACGCCATCCACAGCGACTGGCCGATCACGAGGCAAGCGAGGAAGGCGATCTTCGAGGCGAGGTAGGCGGAGGGCCTTAGTCCGCCGAATTTTTCCTTCTCGTAGATCGGGCGCTCACCGGCGATTTCGCGGGCAGAATTGTTCGATCCCATCAGCGAGAGCAGCACCACTTGGAACATGATGATCCCGGAAATGGCGGATCCGACCTTGGCTTGGTCCGCACGGACGCTTTGTTGTTCTTGGATTTCCGCCATCATGTTCGTCGAGCGGGTGTCGGAGTAGCGGCGGATATTTCCTGAGGCCTTATCGCTGAAAATGGTGACGAGAATCGGGAAAATGATGATGATCGCCAGTTGCAGAAAAACTTGGCCCCGGTCGCGGAAAAAAATCTTCCAGCGGCGGGAGAGCAAGGTGGCGAACTGACTGAAAAAACCAGGAAGCCCGACTGCGGTCGGCGATGGCGTGGCTTCTGGTGACTCCGCCACGACGGCTGGCGGGACCTGCAAATCCCCGCTGGAAACGAGTAGCGATCGGGTCTGGTCCATCATGCCTTGGTAAGACTCGCGGTGTTTTTGCCACGATTCATGCCAGCGTTCGGAAGGCTGGGTCGCGAGCCGCGGATAGACCTCTTCGGTATCCGTGACGGAAAAATAGTGGGTCAGTTTCTCCGGCGGGCCATGGAAGGCGACCCGACCTTCGTGAAGAACGAGGATGGAGTCATAGAGCTCCAAGTGGGCCAGCGAGTGGGTCACCGAAAGCACGATCCGCCCGTCCTTGCGCGATAAGTCGTGGAGCAAACGAACGATTTCCCGCTCCGAACGTGGATCGAGACCGGAAGTCACTTCGTCGCAAAGCAGTAATTTCGGATCAGAAACGAGCTCCATCGCGAGGCCAAGTCGGCGTTTTTGCCCGCCGGAAAGCACCTTCACTTGCCGGTCGCTGATCGGGCTCAGTCCTGTTTCCTCCAGCACTCGGTCGATCCGCTGGTCCAGCTCGGCGGTATTTCGGCTGCGGACTCGCAGCCGGGTGGCCGCCTCGACCGACTCGTCCACGGTGAGCGGCTCGTAGGCGATGGAAAATTGCGGCACGTAGCCGATCTCCGAGGGCGAGAAGTCGCCCTCTTTCGACAAATCTCGTGAGTCCCAGAACAAAGCCCCGCCGGATTCTGGATTGAGGCCGGCGATGGTTTTTAACAGCGTGGTTTTCCCACAACCGGATGGCCCGACGATGGCCATGAAGTGCCCTTGCGGGACGCGGATCGAGACGCGGTCCACGAGCGGGACATCCTCGCCGTCTTTGCGGATGGTGAAACTAACTTCTTTGAGTTCTAGCACGGAATCAAATGGGGCTGGGGACTAGCTAACGAAGAGAACTCTGTGTCTTTATCGGCATTGAGGAAAATAAACATGGGAGAGTATTTTTTCGCTCAATCGAGCGGCACAATCCGCAGTTTACCAGTGGGTTTCGTCTGCAACGAGGACGCCAAGGTCGGCGCCAGCGGTGCGGCGGCGGGCGTGGGAGCAGCGGCAGTGTCTTGATCCAACGCATTTCGCAAGGCGCCTTCCACGAGCTGGCCGCAGTGGATTTTCATCGGCGGTAGCGGGCCAAGTCCGCCAGTGAGGTCCTGTGCGGTGAGATGCTTGGCCTCCTCGGCCGTTTTCCCGCGCAGCAGCTCGGTCGCCATCGAAGCCACGGCGATGGCAGTCTGGCAGCCAAATGCCTGAAAAGACGCGCGATCGATCACGCGTTTCCCATCCTTCTCGGTGAATTTCAGCCACATCCGCATCATGTCACCGCACTCGGGCGAGCCGACAGTGCCGACGGCATCGGCATCTGCCAACTCGCCTTGATTGATGGGATTTACCAGTGCCTCGCGCACTTTGTTTTCAAATGAACTCATGATGATCCGTTGGGAATTGCGTGGGGAAGCCGGCCTTGGCCAAGTTTTCGCCGACTCCGAGCCTTACTTATTCTTGAAATGCCGCCCTTTCCCCGTCACCCAAGCATATTCTACGCTGGCATAGAGTGCGGTGAGGACCTCCT
>JAYUHS010000120.1:0-1639 GCA_043766715.1 Luteolibacter sp. | reverse complement strand
GTGCATGCGCACGTTGCCAATTTGACGAGGTCAACGACCGGACGGATGCCTGTTCACCGGCGGCCTCGTGGCCGCCAAGGGGGGCGGGTGTTTATCAGGTGGCAGTGAGTTGGCAAGAGGGTGTTTTTCGGCATGCGTTGAAACGCGGAATTCAGGACTGCTTATGACCCGCGAGGCAGAAGAACGTTCGATGAAAATTTTGTCTCAAACTCCGCCGTTGGACGTTGGACGTTGGACGTTCAGCCCGCCGCGGCATTTCGTGGAGTTGACCGCCTGGGGTGATGTGGTGGTTTTCGCCCGTCCCGCATTTTGTGGTTGTACTTCGGAGCGCTCCCGGCAGTGTGGGGGCATGAACCGCTCCCTCGCCCGAAGGTCCTTCCTCGCCGCCACCCTCCTGTCTCTCTGCACCGCATCCGCGCGCATTTTCGCCGCAGATGCCCCGGTTGCGAAGGACCTCTTCGCACCGGACCTCTCCGACGCCCTCGGCGGCGAGCATTGGCAATGGGAGAACGGCGAGCTCGTCGCGAAGGACCACGAGACGCTCTGGACGAAGGAATCGTATGCCAACTTCATTCTCGACCTCGATTTCAAGGTTGCCAAGGAATCCAACAGCGGCGTCTTTCTCCGCTCCGGCAACATCAAGGACGTCCTCTCCGCGCTCGAAATCCAGGTGCATGAGAGCACCGACGGCGGCAAATACGGCATGGTCGCCGCCATTTACGACGCCATGCCTCCGAAGAAAAGCATGGCCAGGCCCGTCGGCGAGTGGAACCACTTCACCATCACGTGCAAGGACAGCCTCATCTCCGTGGTCTTCAACGGCGAGGAAGTCATCCACGCCGACCTGAACGACTGGCCCGAGAAAGGCAAGAACCCCGACGGCACGCCGAACAAGTTCAAGATCCCGCTCAAGGAATTCGCCCGCAAAGGCCCGCTCGGACTCCAGGGACTCCACGGAAAGGCGCAGGCCCCGGTTTGGTACCGGAACCTGAAAATTAAGCCGCTCGAATAGACCGCAGTGTCGTAATCGGAATTTTTGGCGCAGGATGTTGAGCGCTGAGCATGGAGCGTCGCGCCGCGGATTCGCGGCATCCCGGCAGTTCCGCCGCGACGGGAGGCGGCGTTTCTCATCGGATGGGTTTCGTCCCGCAGTGTCCGGCCCCGCGCATCCTCCGGCGGATCGCCAGGAAGATCTCCGCAGACCTTCCGCGAATCCCCATAACCACCCGATTTGCTGCAATCATCTTTTTATCGCCTGCCCAAAAAACGAGGCAACGGCATGGCTTTCGCGAACCCTCTGAATCCTTCCGGAATGTCGCCGGTCGTTAGTTTTTTGGAGCGCACTGGGTGAGAAAATGGATCGAATTTCATCCCGCAGACCCGGAGTCTCCGCATGGGACTGGCCGGTGATCCTATCTTTTAATTCATAATGGCCTCATGCCCCCTGTCGGGTACACGGATTGCTATCTCATTCTTGAGTTTCACAACTCCTTGGTGGTGCCTGCATTCCGACGCCGGTGCCCCCTTTGGAAACGAATAATTGGGTCGCGCTACCGGCACGTGTCTTGGACACCTTGCGGGTCGCGTTGGACGTGTTCAAAAAAAAGGCAGCAATTTGCTAAAAATTTCTTGCCAGTAC
>JAYUHS010000119.1:0-29570 GCA_043766715.1 Luteolibacter sp. | reverse complement strand
GGGATGATTTCATGAGAGGAGAGAGGGCGGAAAAACCTGCGGGGGATCGTAATTGGAATGATAGCGGAACCTTGAACGGGGGAGGCGTCTCTGAGACCCTCCCCCGGTCGGGTGTTTGTCTCACTTCGTGCCCTTGCCGCTGCCTTTGATGTTGGCGCCTTTGGCCTTGTAGCTGAATGCGACTTGGTGGCGACCGCCTGCATAGCTAAATGTCGCAGTGCCGCTGCCTATGCTGGAGGAATAGGTTACGGTTTGCGGGGTTTTGAGCTCTTTGAGGGGCTTGTTGAATTTAAAACTGAACCTAGCGATGTCACCGTCGCTAAAGTTGAATGAATACTTTCCGACTTTGGATTGTGAAATTTTTACGGTTCCTGAGAAGGTCAGTTTTTCGCCTTCATTGATTTCTGTGCCACGGATTTTGTAGGTTCCGTTGATGCCGGCTTGAGCATAGGATACACATAACATGGGTATGGCAAGATAGGCGAGGATTTGTGTTTTCATTTATTTTAGGTGTAGGTTAGTAATGCTAGGAGATCTGAAATAGATATCACCCACGGCAAGAACGGCTTTTTAGGGAATCTACCCAAAATTGGGGGAGCTTCCATTCTTACCGTGGGCGATTCTATCAATGGGGGAGAGGGCGGAAATCTTGTGAAGATAAAGATCCGATTACAGCTTGTAACAGCGCAGGGTGAGTTCCTTGGTGGCGGTGGTTCTATTTCTATCAGTCACCTTGACCGTGAATGTGGAACGCCCTGCCTTTTTTGGGACACCGCTGATTTTACCTGTTTTTTCGAGTTTCAGACCCATCGGCAGCTTGCCTTTGGTGATCGACCAGACATAAGGAGGATTTCCGCCGGTAGCTTTGAGCTTTTGAGAGTATTTAGTTCCTACCTTGAGACGAGGCATGTTCCCAGAGGTAATCATCAAAAAAGAGAACTCAAACTCTCCTGCGGCTTTGTAAGTTTCTTCAACAGGGTTTCCATCCTCGTCGAAGTAAGATACGTATGTGCCACTCGAAGTGTAGGTTCCGCCGGTCAAAGAAGTGAAACGAATCAACATGGTTCCTTCTTCTACTTCACCTTCTTCATCTTCCGCTTGAAAATGAATCGTTGCGGTGTTTAAGCCTGTTTTCTCATATTGATAAGTTCCACCACTGAATTCAGTGGCAGATTCAATTTCAATTTCGCCGGAATCCTCGTAATCCCACTCTTCTTCGGGATCATCTTCGATTTTTGTTTCGTATTGCCCTTCCCACGTAATGATTGAGTTGATAGGTGGAACGTTAGGAGCAAATCCCTGAGCATTTGATAAGCTCGGGATTATTAAACTGAGGATCGATAAACACAGTAGTTTTAGTTTCATGGGGTGATTGATGGTTTTGGGGAAATCGGTCTTAACGCATTCCGTGTGAGCGGACTGCTGTGTTGAGATCCGAAGGAGAGCTGGTTTTTTAGCCAGTTTTCATCCTGCCCGCATCGGGGCGGATCACCTATTTGGTAGTAGGTGTTTCACCTAGTGGATCGATGACGACCTCGCGTTGGAGTTCACCAGCGGAATTCAGCGCCGATGCCGAGTAGGCGCGGTGGGGCGACCTTGCCGGAAATGGGGCGACGGCTCGCGGAGTTATCGACCCGGAGCAGCGCATATTCATCATTGAGCAGATTCGACCCGAACAGATAGAGGCTGGTATTTCCCCATGCACATCCCATGCGGGCGGAGAGTAGTTCGCGGGACTCGAGGGTCGTTTTTTCGGGGCTACTCACCGAACTGTAGGTGGTGTCTGCCCATGAAAAGAGGGTGGAACAGAAGAAGCCGCTGGGCTGGCGATAGTTCAATCCGAGTGACGCGAGCCACTCGGGGGCATTAGGAAATGCTTGGCCGGAGCGGTCGATACCACCAAGAATGAGGTGGGTGAACTCGGTATAAGTATAGGCGAGACTGCTGTGGAGAGTGAGCGTCTCGTGGGCTTGCCATTTCACTTCGAGTTCCGCTCCGTAGCGCTGTGAGGAGGCCGCATTTTCGATGAACGTATCCACACCGGTGAAGCCTCCGGGCGCATTCACGGGCACTTGTTGATTCTCCATCCGCGAGTGAAATAGCGCCCCGGAAAGCGTGACCTTGGCGGTGGGAGCGAGCCGGGTGTAAAGCTCTGTGTCCCAAGAGGGTTCGGCATCGTAGGGCTGGTTCACGCCGAGAGTGGGCGCGTAACTGATGCCCCCGCCGCGATGGCCGCGAGCAAGTGAGATGCCGAGGGCGCTGCGGTCGTCCGGCTGCCACGCGACGCCGAGCTGGGGTAGTAAATCGCACTGTGCGGTGTGACCGGACGAGCGGACTTGGGGTGAGTTCGCTCGGCTCGCGGTGGCGGTAAGTGCGCGCTCCTCGTGGTGAAGCCGCGAACCACCGGTGAGATGCCATTTCTCGGCAAATTCCCAATCGAAACGACCATACAGCGCTGCAATTTCCACTGTTTCCTCTGCGGCGTTGGTAAATGGGTTTCCGCTAGGGAAAATTGAAAAACCTCGACCCGAGAAACCCACGTCGTAGTGGCTCCATTCGTAGTAGCTGCCGATGAGCCAATGGTATTTACCCTCTCGATCTGCAAGGGTTAGGTCTTCGGTGAAACGCAGCTCCTCCGTGGTCCCATCGACAAACCAGTCAAACGTCGGCGTGGCATCGAGGTCGAAAGACTGCGCAAGCCGGAAGGATTGGAGGGCGGTGGTGGATTTGAGTTCGCGCTCGTCCGGGAGGGTAAAGGTGGCATTCAGCGTGGCGGCTGTGCGATGGACCGGGTAGGATGAAGGGGTGTTTAGTGCGGTCTCCCGATCGAAAAGACTGCCTGCGGCATTGGCATTCACCGTGGCAAATGGACTGCCTTGTGCACGGTCATGGACTAGCGAAAAATCCAGCAGGTGGTCGCGATTTCCCGCCGGATACCAGAGGAGTCGGGCTTGGAAACGATCACGCGAAGTGGCTCCGTAGCGGTTGTCGTTTCGATAGGTGTTCGTGGCCTGCCCGTCGCTTTCCTGATGGAAATAGGACAGCCGCAAGGCAAGTTCATCAGGTAGCAAGACGAGATCTTGGGCGATGCCGCTGCGGTAGGTGGCGAATTCTGAAACTTCGGTGACCGCATTTCCGCTCCATGAAAATGAGGGCACGGCAGTGTCCAGAAGCAGTGCGCCTCCGAGCGAGTTCGGGCCATGAGTGAGCGACTGCGGCCCGCGTAGTATTTCCGCATTCTCGAGATTCCAAACCACCGGCGGCAGGTAGCGGAGGCTGGCGGTAGAGAGTGGGGCACCGTCTTCGAGCACGGCGATGAGTGGATTCGCGCTGGTTCCGGAGAAGCCGAACAACTGGTCTTGATTGAGTCCGCGCAGACTGAACGTGCCCGCCGTGGGATTTCCTGAATAGGCCCCTGCGACGAGGGCGAACAGGTCTTGATAGGTGCCGGTGGTTAGAGGAGCGGCGGCGATGCGTTCACTCTTGACCGGCGAGTGGTGGCCTGTCCGTGGGGCCGAATTTTTAGAGGGCTTATCTCCCGTGACGACCAGTGGCGAGAGGTTTGCAGGTTCTGCGGAGAGGGTCGCGGAAATAGACGAGAGTATGACTGTGAACCATCTCATGAATCCAGAATCTAGGTGCCGGAGGCCAGCCAGCGCGAGGCTGAAATGACCACTTCTGCGGCAGAATTTAACAGGAGTTTATTTTTGATATTTTCCCGGTGAGCCTCAACGGTTTTCACGCTGATTCCGAATCGGTCTGCGACGGTGCTCACCACCAGCCCTTCCCCTAACGCACAAAAAATCTGGAGTTCCCGGCGGCTGAGGCGGCGGCTGGGCGAGGGTGGGCCGCTCAATTCCTCCTCCCCTGCGGCGAGTAAGGCCCGTGCGAGACTGGCACTTAGATAGGTGTTCCCAGCGAGCAGCATTCGGACGGCGGCGAGAAAATCTGCGGACGGAGCGGACTTGGAAACGAATCCTTTAGCCCCCGCAAGAATACACGCAGGTCCAACCTCGTTCTCCATGAGCATGCTGATGACCAATACCGGCGGAGCTGCGGAATGAGGCTCTAGGGCCTGCAACAGGCTGAGTGCGTGACAGTCTCCCACCCGGTAGTCACAGATCACAAGCGAGGGATTTTTTGATAGAATCAACAGGTCTGTGGGTATCCGTTCGAGTGCGGTGAGGACCGCGTCTGGAATCATTTCCGTGAGTAAAGAAACAATCCCCTCACGGACCAGCGCGTGATCGTCAATGATGATGATTTGAACCATTTTTAAAAATCGGCTGGAAGGTTAGAAGCGAATCGTTAAATGGACGAGCGTGCCACGCGGACAAGAACTCAAACTCAGCGATCCATTGATCGCATGAGCGCGATTTTTCATCGAGTTGATCCCGAATCCATGGACCGTATCGGTAGCCAACCCACGACCGTCATCTCTAATTTCTAGCGAAATCCGCGTCGTCGAGAGCGAGACAGAAACTTGGATCGCGGAAGCACCACTGTGCTTCACTGCGTTGGCTAGAGCCTCGCGCAGGATCATGTCCACTTCACGGATGTCGATGAAGGAGAGCCGAGCCGTTTCCCCGACGACCGAGAACTCGATGGGTAAACCCGCGAGTGCGACATAAGAAGCGCAAGTCAGACGCAATCGCTCGACGGGCTTCATGGCGGCGATCTGGTCTGTGCCATGGGCGAGGTGACGCGCCGTGGTGATGGCAGACTGGAGGCCGCCCTCGATGGCGACGAGCGCGGTGTCTTCCGGGTTTGCATGGCGCAGTGCGGCGATGCGGTAAGTGAGTCCACTCAAGGTTTGGCCGAGGCCATCATGCAAATCCCTTGCAAAATTCTGACGCTCTTCATCCCGAGCAAGCGAGACGGCTTCTTCGCGGGTTTCCGGCTCACGGCGGTCGCGGAGGCGGATCAGGAGCGTCTCGTTACCTAACTTTTCGCCGCCGAGGCGAGCTGAAATAATCGCCTCTAACGGCACCATGCTTCCGTCGCCTGAGAGCGTGGCGAATTTAAATCGCTCCGTGCCACCGGTCCCGCCGAACTGGGTGGCGAATTCATGACAGGGTAATGACGATTCATTCTGCGTGCCGCCGATTAAACGTCGGGCAGCATCGTTGAGAAAAACCAAAGCCCCGCCCTCAAGCAGGACGAGTGCTTCGGTCGATTTCGAGAGTAAATCATCGAGAATTCTCTGTCTTCGCGTCGCTTCCCACTGGACTTGGATGAGCTGCCGTTCTTGTTCCCGGAGCAGCTTCCAGCGCTGTGGATGGGGGACGGCAGCACTGAGGATTCTCTTGAAAAAGATCCACGGCCGGATCGGTGGCGGCAGCTTGAAGTGGTAGCAAACGTGTCGTTCCGCCATCTCCATTTCTAAGAACGGCAACGGCTCCCCGCCGAACAAGGTCGGGAAATACTCAACAATCCCCTTGGTGAGTTGCATGATAGGTTCCGAGTTGGGATCTGCGGCGTATTTCAGGCGGTTCGTGGTGATCGCCTCACGGCGGTTGAGCCAACGCATTTGTAGATCGAGAGCTTCGTAGTTCGTCGGGGCGGTGTAGCGATGGGAAATAACGAATGCTCCTTTTAAAGTAAGGACCGAAGACGCTAGCCGGGCGTAGGGATACGCTCCGAGGTGCTGATAGTAGCGGCGTCCCAGATCGACTATGGCCTCGCCGTTTCCGAAGTGTCGGGCCGCACGATCTGCCAAGATTACTAAATCTTTCCAAGGGATAATACCTGCCGCCGCGAGTAACTCGTCAGGTTTAGAGAATAAGCCGGACGGATTTCTCATCAAGCTAGGTGGCGCACCTTCCGCCTCCGCGACATGGATGAGCAGCTTGGAAATCCGTGAAGACACGAGACCAAAGTCACGAGGCGCCTCTTGGTCGTCATGTCGTTTACCCAACATCATAGAAATTAGATTTCACAAAAAATCATCTGATCTTCGAAACAGAGAACGGTTTGATTACGGTGAGGACGATGGGTGGGTTTTAAAATGGGGGCCGCAGTGGTGAACAGGCCGCCCACGGCTGAAGCAGAACTTTTCGCCTTTAGCACCCTGCAATCCACACTTGGGAAGGCTGAAGGCTGGGGGAGAGTCGTTCCGACCGTGGACGGCTGTTGTTTTGACTGCGATAAGTCGCTAGGAGTAACTCAGAATTAGTTAAAAATGACAATCCCCTAACTTACGTAGTCTCGATGTTGACCGCTCAAGAGAAGTTTGGTGAGGTAAGTGGGAAATGGTTCAGACTGATCTCCCCCCGCTCACTGGTTCGCTACCCAGTGCCCCCACTGAGCGAGGCGCGGGTGACTCGGATGATCTAATGGCTCGGCTGGAAAACAGGCTCCGCCTTCGCAACCAGCGGTTGATCGGGAAGCTGCAAGCATGGGGTGAGTTGCTAGACACCGTGGGCTGGAGTGTAGCGCTGGACTGGGGCGGCGGAGAATTCTGGCTCAGTGCGAAAGCAACGCGGGATCTCCAGCAATCCGGAAAGCTTCCAACGACTTGGCAGACGCTTCTCGTGGCGCTGGATCAATTCGCCCCTGTGCCCCTTTACCAGAAAAACGACGGCGTCCTGATCTGGTCTTCACCCGCTAGGGATGCTCCAAAACCTCGCTGCGCCGTAGCCCTGACGCAGCGGGAAAGCGAGGTGCTGGACTGGATCCGCCAGGGGAAAACCAGCGCTGAGATCGCAATGATCCTCGGCTGCGCCGGGCGGACGGTGGACAAGCACCTTGCTAACATCTACCGGAAAATGGGAGCGAAAAACTGGGTATCCGTGATCCTGAATCCCCCAGCAACATCGAACTAACCATGCAGCATTTCCGAGACATCACCGAATCAGCCGCGCGGAAAATCGACCGGAAAATGATGGCGATGGCGGACATTGAGACTCTGGAGGAGCTTGAAATTCGATTCATCCAAGACGCCGGAACGATCCTGCCCGGCGACTGCTTGTGCTGGAATAACTGGACACTGGATCTGGGAAGTTTGATCGATTTCCGGATCAACGTTCCCTACATGATGCCGTTTGAAAATCTGCTGGAGGTGTTCGCTGAGGTCGTGCCCCACCACCCGGTGATCGCGGCAAATCGACTGGGTGAGACCACTGGCCATGTCTTGCGACTGTCCGATTTCGAGAGCGACCGGCAATTCAGGGAAAACCCGTTATTCCGTGAGGTTTACCGGCATATAGACTCCCATTTCCAGCTCGCTTACACGCCGTGTCTGCTAGAAGACCGGCGGATTATCCTGACTTGGAACCGGCGGGTTTCGGACTTCACCGAGCGTGATCGGCAGGTGTTTCATTTTATGGGGGCGAGGCTGGCGCGGATCAGCCAAGGGATCGAGCAACGGCAGAAACTAGAGCGGAGCTGGCGGGTGCTGAGCGGATTCGTGGACGCCCGAGTCAGTGCTGGATCGGTGGCTTCGTTAGGTGCTAGGGATGCCCTTCTGCTTGGGGAACTCTTGAAATTTGGAACCCGCAGTGGGATCGCTCGCAAGATGAGCATCCGCCGGGATTCCGTGGACAAGCGGCTCGGTGCGATCCGCGAGCACCTCGGCTTGGAAAACCACCACCAGTTGCTCAGTGCTCTGGCGGAGCTGAAATCGCAGCCTGTTAGTTCTTGAGCCGATCCAGCACAGTGACCGCCTGCCATGCGGCTTCGACGTGATGGACACGGAATATTTGCGCCCCGCGCGCCATCGCTGCACTGATGCAGGCGATGGTCCCGGCGTCGCGGTGGGTAGGGTCTGGTAAATTTAAAACCTCACCGATCACGGTCTTGCGAGAGACAGGAACCAAGATCGGTCGGCCAAACTGCTGCAAGCGATGCAGCTCACGGAAGACGGTGAGATTGTCGGCGCGCTGCTTGGCGAAATCGATGCCGGGATCGAGGATGATCGATTCCTCGGGCAGGCCGCAGGTGATTGCGAGCTGGATTTTCTCGTGAAAAAATCGTTCTATTTCCGCCATCACATCGGTCCATTGCTGTTGGAAATGTGAGATTTTCGGCTCGCCGACGCTGTGCATAATCAGCAAGGCGGCTCCGTGATCCGCACAAGCACGGGCGTTCCGATCATCTGGCAGCGCTCCCATGTCATTGACGAGCTCGACATTTCCCATTTTCAAAACCCCTGCCACCACATCGGGTCGCCAAGTGTTAGCTGATAGGACGGAAGGCCAAATTTGCTCCGAATCTCGCGGTGCCATGCCCTGCCAGACTTCCTCCCAGCGGGCGATGAATCCTCGGAAACGCCGCAATTCTTCTGCCACACTCACCGCCGCGCGGTTGGTCCGTGCGCTCTCTGCACCCACGTCGATGACGTCTGCCCCCGCCGCGACTTGGTCACGCGCTTGCTGGATCGCCTTTGCGAAATCCAGCGTGCCATCGCCGGAAAACGAGTCGTCGTTCACATTCACGATCCCCATCACCAGCGGTCGCCGGGGAAACTCGATCACTCGCTCGGGAAGCCTCAATCGCATGGCGTCTTGTAGATCCTGAAAATCGAAATTTGGGAACTGAAAACGCATCCCGCTTGCCCACGGCGGCTTCATCCTTACCCTGCGACCATGTCTTCCACCTTCGGCCACGTCTTCCGCATCCATACTTTCGGCGAGTCGCATGGTGGCGGCGTCGGCGTGATCATCGACGGGTGCCCGCCGCGAATCCCCATTTCTGTGGAGCAGATCCAGCACGAGCTCGACCGCCGCCGCCCCGGCCAATCGGAAATCGTCACCCCGCGCAAGGAGGCGGACGCGGCAGAAATCCTCTCCGGCCTGCAAGATGGTCTCACGCTCGGCTCGCCCATTTCCATCCTCGTCCGCAACACCGACCAGCGCCCCGGCGCCTACGATGAAATGGCCGTGAAATACCGCCCCAGCCATGCCGACTACACTTACGATGCGAAATACGGCATCCGCTCCGCCTCCGGTGGCGGGCGTGCTTCAGCCCGCGAAACCATCGGCCGCGTCGCTGCAGCCGCCGTCGCCCGCCAAGTGCTCAACCGTTTCCACCCCGGCATCGAAATCCTTGCTTGGGTGAAATCGATCCAAGACCTGCAAGCGGAAGTCGATCCACAGTCGGTCACCGCTGAAATGATCGAGTCCAACATCGTCCGCACCGGCGATCCGGCGATGGTCGAAACGATGATCGAGCGGATCAAAGCAATCCGCGCGGATGGCAACTCAGTCGGCGGCGTCATCGAGTGCGTCATACGAAATTGCCCGCCGGGACTCGGCGAGCCGATTTTCGACAAGCTCGAGGCCGACCTCGCCAAGGCCATGCTCTCGATCCCCGCCACCAAGGGCTTCGAGATCGGCTCTGGCTTCGCGGGGACTCTCCTCACCGGTCGAGATCACAACGACGCCTTCCGCATCGTTGATGGCAAGGTCCGCACCACCACAAACCGCTCGGGCGGCGTCCAAGGTGGGATTTCTAACGGTGAACATATCGTTTTCCGCGTCGCCTTCAAGCCGACCGCCACCATCATGAGCGAGCAGGAAACCGTCACTTCTGCGGGTGAGAATACCGAGCTCAAGGGCCGCGGCCGCCACGATGCCTGCGTCCTGCCTCGGGCGGTTCCCATCGTCGAGGCAATGGCGACTCTCGTCCTAACCGACCACTTGCTCAGGCAGAAGGCGCTGGGATGAGATTCCCCGATTCTTGACAAGCGTTCGCTTTCACGCACGTTATTCCGCAATGACGACGGTGACTGCCACGAAAGCCCGGGGAAATTTGTATTCGCTCATCAATGAGGTGAGGGAATCCCACGAACCGATTCAAATCACCGGCAAGCAGGGAAATGCGGTTCTAATCGCAGAGGAAGACTGGCGGTCAATCCGCGAGACGCTCTTCATGCACTCGATTCCAGACTTGGTGGACTCGATCAAGCGGGCACGCGCCGAAGGTTTGGGCGAGGCCTCGGGAAAACTCGATTGGTGAATTGGTGTACGAGATCTGTTATTCGCGGCAGGCCCAGAAGGACGCGCAGAAGCTGGCCAAGTGTCATCTGAAAAAATCCGCGCAGGCGATTTTGGAATCGATCGCGAAAGATCCATTTCAAATCCCGCCCCGATACGAGTCATTGTGCGGAGATCTGGCCGGATGTTTTTCCCGCAGGATCAATCTACAGCATCGGATCGTTTACGAGGTTTTCACCGAGGAAAAGAAGGTCCTGATCCTGCGGATGTGGACGCATTACGGCGATTGAATCCAGTAGTTGAGTTTCGGCGCGGACCGGGCTGAACAGAACGGAATCATCGACGTAGTGCTGTGATAAACTCCTCCGCACTCACGCCGGCTTGTTTCAGAATTCCACCAAGCGTGCCGGTTTTGATGTCCGTGTGCATAGGAACCACGCAGCCCGCTTCTCTCCGCCGCATCACCACATGGCTGCCTCGTTGGCGGATTTCCTCAAATCCTAGCCGGGCAAGTGTCTTGCAGCATTCCTTCCCGCTAACAACTGGCAGCTTGGGCATGGGCAATTTCAAAACAGGTTAAAACTGCGGGAGCCCTCGATTTCATCGGGAAGACTTCGAGATAAAGTTCCGTAGCCTCCCGCAGGTTGGCGACCGCCTCGTCAAAGGTCTCACCCTGAGTGGTAGTTCCAGTCTCAGGGTTAAAGGCCACATAACCGCCCTCCTCAGCTTCCGTGATGACAGCACTGAAAATCATTGGTGGACGCTACGACGATTTCTGGAGATGGCAAGCGAGGTGGGACGGAGGATTCCAGCAGTTAAGTTCGTAGCCATTATTCTCTTCATCTGCGTTCATCTTGTTTATCTGCGGTTGAATGCCTTTGAAATTCTGGAACTGGACTGTGAGTTGCGGCGAGACGCCGCAACCACCAGCTTTTCATAAGTCCACGGTCCGGCCGGTGCGGAAACTTTCGTCTGCGGCTTCGACGATGCGCATCGAGGCGAGGGCGTCTAGCATGTGGTCGGTGAGGTCGAGGTCTTGACGGATGGCGTTGAGGAAATATTCCTGCTCGCGGTGGCAGAGTTCGTCGTGACCGGGTTCGTCGTCGAGGCGGAGGAGATCGTCGCTTTTCGCGAAGGTGCCTTCGGCGGTGAGGGTGGAATGGTGAAGGCGCAGGGCTTGGGTCTGGGTGTGGGCATCGACGTTGGCGCTTTGACCTTCTGCCGCGGCTTTTTCTGCGACGATTGAGACACAGCCTTTCGGGCCGACCACGTCTTTCACAAAGAACGCGACCTCACTCATCATCGGTCCCCAGCCCGCTTCATACCAACCGACCGAGCCGTCCTCGAAGGTGACTTGGAGGTGGCCGTAGTTGATTTTTCCCTCGGGGAGTTCGTCGCTGAGACGCGCGCCGATGCCGGAAACACGGACCGGTTTCGAGCGGGTCATCTGGCACATGACATCGACGTAGTGGACGCCGCAGTCGATGATCGGTGAAATCGATGACATCAGATTCTTGTGCGTTTGCCAGTTCGCGCCGGAGGATTGCTGGTTCAGGTTCATCCGCATGACTAACGGCTTGCCGAGAGTTTGGGCGACCTCGATGAATTTAATCCAGCTCGGGTGATGGCGGAGGATGTAGCCGATGACGAGCTTCTTACCGCTCGACTGGGCCTTGGCGACGATGCGCGAGGCAGCCTCGACCGTTTCTGCGAGTGGCTTCTCGATGAAGACGTGGCAGCCGGCGTCGAAGGCGGCTTCCGCGTATTCGGCATGGGTGTCTGGGTAGGTGGAGATGGAAACGGCGTCCGGCTCGGCGATGCGCAGGGCTTCGTGGAAATCGGCGAATTCTGGGTAATTTCCGCCGAGTTCCGCATTGAGCGCGGCCCGGCTTTCCGGCGAGCGGGTGACGATGCCACAGATTTCAAAGCCGGGGATTTTGTGATAGGCGAGGGCATGGGAGCGGCCCATGTGGCCAGCTCCAGCGCAGAGGATTCGGATCGGATTCATTGGTGAAAAATGTGAAAACTGCTAGTTAAAATCAATGCTTGGTGTCATTTCCATCCGCAGATTTATCCCAGAAGGTCATGAAGAATAAGATCGCGATCACCCCGGCCATCCCCGCAGGCAGCAGCCAGAATGCTTTCCACTGGAGGGCCGTGGTTTTGAGTAATTCTGCATTCACTTGCGGCAGGCCGACGGAGAACATCTGGCCGAGCTGTTGGGCGAAGCTGAGTTCTTGCACCGGGCTGGCCGCCTTGATGGCGGCGGCAAGTGGGGCGTGACTCTGGATACCAGCGGCCATTTTCGCTGCGGCGAATTGGTAGCCAAAATACATGCCCACGCCTTGGGTGAAGAAGACTAACATCGACTGGACTTGGCTGCGGACCATGGCCGGGGCCTTTTTATCCGCATAGATAAATCCAGTGACAAAGAAGAAGTCATAGGAAATCCCGTGCAGGGCGATGGCGAGAAGTAGCATCCAGATCGATTGGTCGGGCGCAGCGTAGGCGAAAAGCACGTAACGAAGCACCCATGCTAACATGCCGATGAGGATCATCATTTTCACCCCGAGCCGCCGGAAGAAGAATGGGATGAGCAGCATGAAGATGATCTCTGACATCTGGCCGATGCTCATGGAGGAGGCGGGCTGGCGGAAGCCCATGTCGGACAGGAAAATAGAAGTGGCGCTGTAATAATAGGCCAGCGGAATGCAGACCAAGGTCGAGCAGAGGATGAAGACGAGGAACGCCGGCTTCGCGAGCAGCTTGAAGGCATCTAGCATGAAGATGGACCCGAGGTTGAGCGGCTGACCCTTGGCCGGTGGCGGGGTGTGAGGCAGGAAAAATGAGAACACGCCAAGCGCCAGCGACGCACTGCCCGCCATGGTGAAAATTTTCAAACTCGTGGACCAACCCAAGAAACCGACGATCAAGCCCGCGGCGATCCAGCCGATGGTGCCCCAAACGCGCAGCGCAGGGAATTTACTCTGATCGCTGATGTTGGAAAAAGCGATGGAGTTCCCTAATCCCAGCGTGGGCATGAAACAGAGCAGGTGGACGAGGAAGAGATTTTTCACCATCCCTGCATCGCCCTTCATCACGAATCCAGGAACGGCCAACAAGGCAGCACCGCCGATGAGGAGCAGCACCCCCATGACTTTTTCTGAAGGAAATAAGCGGTCTGCCACCAGCCCGAGGAACAGCGGTGCGAAGATCGCCGCGATGGGTGCCGCGCCATAGGACGCGCCGATGATCGAGGCGAGGCCATTCGCATCCAGACACGCGCCGAGTGTGACGAACCAAGAACCCCACAGAAAAAACTGCAGGAACATCATCACCGAGAGGCGATACCGGATGGAGGAGGTGGATGTGGACATAGCGGAAATTTCCAACCGCAGACCAACCGAAGTCCCGCCCGCTGGCAAGGAATCAATCGCTTCAACGAAACCGCGAATGGACGGGCACGGCGGACTTGGACCCCGGGTTTTTGAGCTCAACCTTTATGGGCGGGTGGTTCAAATCCGTTTGTGCCAAGTCGCTTCGCTCAAGCAGAAGTCCTGTGGTCCCCATGCCCGGACGAGGATGCGCTTGGCGGTGCCCTCGCCGTGTTCGGTGGCGATGAGGAGTCGGCTGCCGGATTTTTCCAGATCCCAGGCATCCGTCTCGCCGGCGGGTGACCAGTCTTGTTGGATCAGGAGCTTGAGGAAATGGTCGCGCCCCTCGCCGTGGGGGGAGACGATGAAGAATTCCTCGCCCGGCCCGGGATCGGCGAGCTGGCGAGGGTTTTTCGCCTTCGAGAAAAATATGTGATTTCTGGCCCATGCGCGGAGCCGGGGTTGGAGAAAACTGACGAGCGTGAGGGCGAGCCGCGCCTTGAGTGAGTCGAATGTTTTTTCTAATCCACGCAGCGGCAGCATCCGGTTGGTGATGGCTTGGTAGCCGGCGTCGCCCAGCGGCCCGTGATAGATGACCGAGTCCGCCATCACTCGGACCGCGCCGCCGCCATAGACGAAGCCCTGCCATTTCGCACCGCCGTGTTTCGAGAAATGCGTGGGATGCTTGGCGAGCAGCAGTCGCTCGGCCCGGCCATACCCGAGCTGTTGGCGGAGAAAGGTAAGAACCGTCGGTCGCCGCCAATGCCAGACGAAAGCACCGGGCGCGAATCCGAGACGCAGCCCGGCCTCGCGCAGCCGCCAGCAGAAATCCACATCGTCCCCCGCCGTGTGGAACTGCGGGTCGAAGCCGCCGATTTGATCGAACGCGGCCCGGGTGACCGTCAGATGGCAGCCTGGTAAATGCTCCGCTTCCACGTCGTCGAGCATGACGTGGCTGGGGGCGCCGGGAGCCGCGCAGACCACGGCTTCCTCCCACGTCCGGGGCGGCGGCGGTAAATTCGGCCCACCGACGGCCGCGAAGTTTCCTTGCTCATAGAGCGGTCTGAGCCGGGTGATCCAGTCGCGGTCCGGCTCGCAGTCGTCGTCCGTGAAGGCGAGGATTTCTCCCTTGGCGGCGCTGGCACCGGCGTTGCGTGCTTGGCTGAGGCCGCTGGCTTCGAGACGGATGAGGCCGACCCATGGGAAATTTTCCGCGACGAAATCGCCAGTGCCATCGATCGAGCCATCATCCACGACGATCGTTTCGAATCCACCGCCCGTCATTTTCTGGATCGCAGCGAGGCACTTACCGATGCGGTCGCGACCGTTGCGGGTGCAGACGATGATGCTGAAGGAACGGGGTGTGGAGGGTGGAGAGTGGAGAGCAAGATTTTGGAGCGACGGTTTCGCGTTTCCGGCGCGGTCGGTCAGGCCGAAGTCCCAGTCCAGCACCTCCGCGCCATTGTTCCACCAGCGGTCGCTCCAAGCGTAGGTGGTCAGGCCGGCGGTATCGAGATCCAGCGCGGCGCGGGTGGCCCAGCGCAGAGTTTCTGCCTGGCGAGTCAGCCCGTTACGACTCGAATCCAAGCCAAACTCGGAAATGACCAACGGTCGGTCACCCGCGATGTGATGGAGTCGTCTTAGATAGCGGCGGAAGGCGGACTCGTCTTCCAAATAGACATTGAAGGCGCTGAAGTCCGCGTTCTCCGGCTCCAGATACTCGGTGCTCGGGTAGTTCGCGTAGGCGAATAGCAGATGCGGCGCGATCTCCCTGCCGCAGGAAATCAGTTGCTCGATGGCGCGGCGCACCCGCAGCGGCCCCATCCATCTCACCAAATCGGCAGGCACCTCATTTCCGACGTAAATCCCCGCCAGCGCCGAGTGAGTGGCGGTTTCCTTCAGCGAATCCGCTAGGGAAATCACCGCCGATGAGAAAATTCGAGGTGTGCTGAAAAAGTCCGCGCTCTGGCCCCATTTCAGACCGCCGAAGACACGCAGCCCATGCTCCGCCGCCGTGTTCAGCAGCCGCAGGTCCGGCATTTCGTAGAGGCGGATCGCGTTAAATCCCGCCGTGACCATGCGCGAGAAATCTGGCCCGAACGACTGTGGCCAGCCACCGGGAAACGGCCCGTAAGTGACGGCGTGCATCCAAACGCGTCGGCTGCCGGAAAGGAGAAATTTCCCGTCCGTCCGCCACCGTCCATCGAGATCCTCACTGGCCACGCCGCGATCCTAGAGTCTGCCGCCAGAAATTCCCAAACCCAAACTCGATTGAATCAAAACATGGGCACGGCACCCTCAGTTCCTCCGCCGTTGTTCCGCAATTATTGAGTCACCTTTAGGCGAGCAAACGTCGGCTTACCGACCTCCACAGGAATCGCGACCTCGACGCGCTCGGATGAGACATCAGGCGTGACCACCACTCCGTCACTGGATTCGGCTAAGACGGTGATCGGTGTCCAATGGATCAGGTCACTGCTGTATTCCGCTATTTGGGTCATCCCATGCGATAGTTTGCTCCGGGAATACTCAAGTGACCATTCATTACCCACCTTAGACAACTTCGGTAAGACCGAGGTGGAACTGGTCATCGGTTCACTGCCCAATACAAACTCCATCAGATTAAGAATTCCGTCGTGATCCGGGTCATCCATGGGTTGGTCGTTACCTTCCGCCAATCCCTGTGAGGCGTCACCCGCCCAAGAATTGTAGGCTGATGCAGCGGGTAACGTGATCACTGCTGCTGAATAACCACCAACACTCAGTGCGACGGACGACATTTGAGGTAATGGGTAGCTCGTTGCCAATTTGTATTTAGTCGCCAAATAAGTGCCGACTTGCATTTCTTCGCTTGAGCTCAGTGGCCGGTTGTAAATTAAGATTTCTGCGATGTCGCCCTGCCAACTGCCGTGGTAGACCCGGTCCTGGCATATCTGGTCGGCAGTGACGTTACCACTTGTGACCAATGAGACGAGTTGGAAACTCCCAGAAGGAAGGGCGGTAGTTGTTCCATTGATTGAGTTCCCCATCAGACGAGTGATGCCGGTCTTGATATTGGATGATCCATTATAGGCATCCCAGAGTGAACCATTTGGAGTCATCCCACGGTGGAAGTCATAAGAGTTACTGCTTCCTAGCAAAAAATGGCCGTCACTCAGTCCAGCATTTTCTTTAAGCACCCAAAAGACGCTTCGGATATTTGAAATTTGATTGAATTTCAAAGTATCCCCCGTGCTAGAATTCGAATTAAATCGGACGACGGGTCGGCCATTGATACCGTTGGTGATATATTTGGGATATCCAGCGCTGGATCCAGTTTGGCGAACTGCATTGTTTGTAGCACCCGAAGAGTCCTGCCAGGTATTGAGTTGGTCGCCATTAGCTAACCCAGTGATTTCGGATGCATCGACTCGTAACGCAAGGCCACGTTGGACTGGGAGAACATTGTAGGTAGTCGCGAGGTTATATTTTTTCGAAAGATAATAGCCGACTTGCTTTTCTTCGCCACTACTCAGGGCCCGATTATAAATTAGGATTTCTGCGATGTCACCCTGCCAGCTCCCGTGATAGACCCGGTCTTGGCAGATCTGATCTGCAGCGACATTACCAGTCGTAATCAGTGAGACGAGCTGGAAGTTCCCAGAGGGCAGTGAAGTGGTGCTCCCATTGATGGTATTTCCCATCAAGGTAGTAGTCCCAGCCGTGATGAAGGACGAGGCGTAGGTGGGATTCCAGAGTGGACCGTTGGGGGTATTCCCACGGTGAAAGTTGTAGGTCGAGCTATCCCCAAGCAGGAAGTGGCCATCGCTGAGTGAAGCGTTTTCTTTCATCACCCAAAAGACACTTCGTATATTAGAAATCCGATTAAATTTAAAGTAATCACCTGCCGCAGCAGTCCCTGAATTAAATCGTACTAAAGGCAGACCATTGATGCTGTTGGCGATATACTTGGGATATCCGGAGCTAGATCCTGTCTGACGAATCGCATTGTTTGAACCCCCGGAAGTGTCCGGCCAAGTGTTGAGCTGAGCGCCATCTGAGGTGCCGGCGATTTGTGAAGCATCCATCCTGAGGACTAGGCCATTGGAAACCGGCAATTCAGATGTACCCATTAGGATGGTGATCGTGCCAGTGCTTCCAGGAGTAAAATAGAAATCATTTTTATTTGCTGCTGGTGATGCGCTTGAGCCATAGGTCCCAGGTGGCAATGCCTCGCTGTTATCATAACTGAGCGACTCAATGATGCGGGTACCCAAGAAAGCTAGATCTACTTTCCCTCCAGAGATAATCTTCAATGGGCCCTTGCCGAGTCCTGTGGCATTACATTTAAGGATACCTCGATTGACTGTATTGGTCCCTTTAAAACTATTGCTGCCAAGAAGGTATAACTGGCCATCGCCTTGTTTTGTAAAACCACCGTTTCCACTGATATTTCCACTGATCGTTTGTGGGTAGGGTCCGTCACTAATGACGTCGCCATTGAGAAGGATAGATCCACTCAGCACTGCTCCCCAGCCGTTGGGACTTATCATTGTCCCGCCATTGAGTATCATTTGGTTGCTCGCTCTGACATGCTGAAATTCGAGAATCCCGCCCGGGTTAAGAGTGACTGGACCTGTGCCTAGTGCGAGACCGCACTCTGGCGAAATATCGTTGACGACGGTTCCCCAAGTAAGTTTGCCACTGTTGATGATTGTCCCGCCGCTATAGGTATTTCCACCCACTCCTGCAAGAGCGAGAGTTCCTGTACCATTTTTAACGACAGATCCCAGCCCTTGGACTGTGGAGTTTAAGTAAACCGAACCCGCAGCATTGAATGAGAACTGGTCTCTTATTTTTAAAGAGCCACTATTCAGTGTGTAACTGCCGTTGAAGTTATTCATGAAGAGACCGTTGACCATGACGTCGCCTAAGGTGATCACTCCGCCTGCCCCACCCGAACCGATTTGTGCGATATAGCCTTCTACCCAATCGATATTGCTACTGCCGTTCCACCAGTGGTTACTCTGCCACACCCCATCGCCATCCACGACACCACTACTGGTTCCGTTGGCGTCCCAAGTGACTGTTGATATCGCTAGGGTTGAGAGATTGACTGTGTTGCTGATGGTTTGGCCGCCGCTGTTGGAGGTAAGCACATAATAGTTACCTGTATCAGAAAGTGCGATGTCGCCCAAACGTAATGTTGCCGTCGTAACGCCGGATTGTTGACCGCCATCTACGAGTGCAACTCCGTTTTTATACCACTGATAGTTTGTCGCCCTAAGTGCGGTAACGGTAAGGGAAGCAGTTGTGCCGACCACCGGTGTGATGTTTGCGGGTTGAGCCGTGATGGTAGGTGCAAGGGGGAGTGTTTTGAAGGTTAAAACTTTGTTTCCCCAAGTGGTTCCAGCGGCATTGGTTGCGGAGAAGTTGAAATAGTAAAGCGTGCCAGGGCTCAGTCTGGTTAGGGTTGGGTTGACGTCTACGGAAGCCGCATTGGTCCAACTATAGATAGGGATTGAGTTCGCCCATTTTGAAGAATCTTTGCCGCCGTTGTAAGGTCCCCAGGAAAGGGTAACCGCTGCATTCGTTCCAGCACAACCCAGTGTCGCATTCAACACGGCTTGGTTTTTTGCGATCGAAGTCGCCGGTTTATTGTAGAGATTCAAGCTACCATTGGGATAGGTAAAAGTAATTGAAGAACTTGTGTTGGGAGAGAGACAAGTGGCTGAGGCGGTGAGCTTCATGGTATCGGCTGCGGAATAGGTGACTCCGGTGATGGTCACGCTATTGCTGCCGGCTAAAATGGTGCCGACGACATTTCCGGCTAGGGTCCCATAGCCGGATGCGACACTTAACTGAACCAGTGTGTTGTCTGTCACATTCTGAGTCGCACCACTCGTATTTTGTGCTTGGACTGTGACATTGAAAGAGGTGCCTGCTGTCGAGGACGTCGGCACGGAAGTGATTTTGAGTGCTCCGGGATTCGCTACGGCGCCGCCCCAATCTTGGCTCCAAGCGACTGGGACATAACCATATTCATATCCCAGAGGTGGCGTCACCAGCTGTGCGATATCGAGATTTGCTAGGTTGCCGGTGGTCGGTGGAGCGAGATAATCTCGATCATTTTTCCAGTCGCGGTGCATTTTTTCAACAACGCCTTGTAGGCGATTCCGTTCCGCGAGAGTCATGTCTGCTTTCATAATTGCAGGCTGGTCTGCGAACCTATACCAATAATAGGTGACCACGCTGCCGTCTCCGAGGAGAGCACGATAAGGTCCTGCCTGTGGGCCAGGGCTCGTCCAAACTGGATCGCTATCTACTACGGTCAGATTTCTACGAGTGATGCCTCTACTAAGATCAACAGCTGCTAGAGCAGATGCTACGGGTGTGGAAATGGTGCTGGGATCGATGGGGGACCATTGCGATGAAGAATTTGGATTTACGGAAGCTTTGTAATATTCTGGCAGCTTGACGAGTGAGCCGTCGCCATTGGCAATCACAGGTAACTTGGTGGTGTCACAGCGGTAGCCCCATTCAAGAGCATTCGGAGTGGATGCTTTGACGATGCCACTCCAATCGAGCTTGCCGATCGTAGCGGATGAAGTCTTCACATCCCAAACAGGGTCTCTTCCGGAAATGACTTGGGGATAGGTCGATGCGGTATTAATAATTCCACTGGGCACGGGGCCATTTGCAGTTAACCACTGTTCGGTTTCATTCCAGAGTGCGCCTTGGTTGTAGGCACAGGGACGATTCATAAATAGTGAATATCCAGTTCCATCCACCGGGTAATAGACTGGCAACGACTTGAGATAAGTGCCATCCGGCGTATTGACTGCCGCCGCGTGGACGGTGGACTGCGACTCCATTTGAACAGCTCTATCTGACACGGCCCATCGCGCATCGAACGATTCCCCAGTGCTGGCGGGTAGTGTCAGTGAAACTTGCGACCAGAAGTATGGGGTGAAGAATGCTGCGGGTCCTTTGAAGTTTCCGCTGTTCATGAAAAGTGTCCAACAGTGATTACCGGTAGGGATGGGTCGTCCGGCAGTGGTCGCTTTTGGTTCGGTGAGTGGTAGTGCGAGGTAACCATAGCCGAGGAGCTTGTTGGTAGTGCCTTGGGCGAGATTTAATCCATCAGGTGGGAAGAGTAAGGTGGGGCTGAGCTGTGCCACGCCATACTTACCGTCGCCACCGGCCGAGCCGCCGCCAGGGCCATTTGCATACCACCATGCCCCGAAGCCCCAAGTGACACCTCCCATGATGAATTTAGGAGTAGCCGTCTGGAAATAGCGATCGGTCCACCAACCCAGGCCACCTTCGATGGTCGTGTAGATCCCATTATCTACGGATCTAGCAGGATACTGCCAAGTGCCAAAAAGCCCAGTTTGGACGTTATTATTTTTCGGGTAATCCCCAAGTAAGGGCCATGCGGTTGAATAAAAAGAATACCCAGCGTTGTAGCTGGCAGGTGTCGGCTGGACGTCGGTTAACATATACCCACCACAGGTCGTATCGTAGGCGGTTTGGGCCTGTCCTAACGGCGGTGAAAGGAAAAATACCGATAGTAGTGGAGTCAGCCACTGAACACGCTTGAGCATGAATTCCACGCTTAAGGAAGAGATAACACTTTTGATAGTGAACATAGGACTTAATTAAGTAGAACTTAAAGTAATTCGGAGATGTCTTGCCTGCTGCCATTCAACATTGATGGCAGAGAGATCAAGGGCTTAAGGGTTTTTTGGCTAATCCAAAGATTGATTGGGTGTTTAGCAATTTGAAAACCATTGACAAGCTAAAGTCACGAGTGAGGGCGAAAAACGGTGAATTTGTCGATGTTCGGAGATGAGAGCATCGCAGGTTGTAGGCTTTGCCTCGTTTGTCAGGGGCTGAGCGAGCTGCTTGGCGCATAAAGTGGAGCGGGACGCTGGGAGTCTTGCCGTTGCCGCTCACCGTTTTCGCACTGGTCATGGCCCGGGCGGTGGCTAGGCTGCGGGGGTGTTTCAGATTGTTTTCAACGAAATCAGCGCTGCCGAGCTCTCTAAGCTGGAGACGCTTGAGCAGCTTGACCTCATCGATGAATTTAAGGTCGGGAAGGAAGATCTGGATAACTTGAGTGGGGATCGGTTTGGGAAAATCGACCGCGACGGGAGGCTGCTGTATCGGTTCCGGGCGAAGGATTACCGGTTTTACTTCGAGGTGAAGGACGGCTCGGTGATCGTCCACCGGGTGCTGCATAAGGGGACGTTTTCGGATTTTAAATTCCGCTCGAGCTTGCCGCTGGCGGAGGATGAGGCGCTGGCGAACTCGAAGCATTTCTGGAAACTCATCGATGAGGGCCGGAATGCGCGGCGGCTGTGAAGGCTGGGATGAGTGGATTTTTCACCGCCAAGACGCCAAGGAAGACGAGTTTTAAGACTGGAGAAATCAAAAGACGCTCTTTCGTTCGTGGTTTGAGTTCTTTGGTTTAAGGAATCAAGAATAGGAGGAATAGGACGAATACGAGGAATGCGAGGCGCCCTTCTTTCCTTGTCTTCTATGGTCATGGACTCAGTCGATGGCCGACCATCGCAGTGGCGGCGGTGAGTGTGATTAGATTTTGCTTCCACCCTGCGCCTGGGATGGGTCACTCTCAGGAATGATGAAGTGGCTATTATATCTCGTGCTTGCGGTGGGTGTGGCATTCACATGGAACATCCATTTTAAAAAGGGCAAGGAGATGGACGATCTGAGGCAGCAAGTGGAGCAGCTCAAGGAAAAGGGCGACTCGGACTCAGAGGACGAGGCGAAGGTGATGGAGGCGAGTCTGGCAGGTAAGGAGGGGGAGCGGACCTTCACCGGGATCTTGCTGACATTCCTCGGCGCGGGTCTGGTCGGGATTTTCTTCGTGGTGACGGCACTGCCGTTCCTCGCTCAATCGTTCTCGCAAGGTGTCATCGGCAGTGATGAGAAGGTGGACAAGGACGCGATGCGAGAAGCGCGCTCGCTGGTGGCGCAGGGTGACTATGCAGGAGCCATCGCCGCCTTCCAACAAGCGGCGACGGTGGATCCGCTGAACCGCCTGCCGTGGGTGGAAATCGCGAAAATTCAAAAAGATCAGCTCGAAGACCCGAAGGCGGCGATCCAAACGATCCGCCTCGCCTTGGAGAGCCAAGAGTGGGAGATCAACGATGCGGCATATTTCCTTTTCCGCCTTGCGGAGCTTTACAATGAGGTGGACGGCGACCGTGCGTCTGCGGTGGCGATCATGAATCAGGTGATCGAGCAATTTCCGGAAACCCGGCACTCGGCGAATGCGAGCCACAAGCTGCACGAGTGGAGCGTGGAGGATGCCGCGGCGGGGATCGATGCCGAGGAGGCGGAATTCCTCGCTCGCCAGCAGAATCGGCAGTCGTAGGCGGTGGCTGATCGGTCCGGTGCTCCCGCGTGTTTCTCCTAGGAAATCTTAACGATGGGGAGACTCGGACGGGGTAAGGGCGGATGGGTGGCGATGGTGGCTGGCCGGCATCCGTTGTTCTTCGCGGCGGTGGTGGCGGCGTGCTGTGTCCTACTGGCGGAGCGGCATCTTGCTGCCGCGCTGGGGGTGGCGGCGGTGCTGGGGGTGGTGGGTGGATTTTTAAGAAACTGGCGGACGGGGCTGGCATGGGCGTGCTGCGGGTGGCTGGCGGTGGGTGTTTTCACTTGGCGGGATGCGGCGAGATATGCGGTGGAAGCGAGCTTACTGCACAGTCCTGGTGGCGAAATGCGTGGACGGATGCTGAAGGACGGCAAGGGCGGTGGGGATTTCTGGGCGGGTCCGGCCCTCTTGCTCGGCGGGCGGCAAGCGGGGGCGAAAGTCTGGTGGCAGGGCACGGGAGAGGCCCCGGTGGCGGGCTCGGTGGTGGTGGCTTATGGAAATTTCCTGCCACTGCCGGGGATGCGGAATCCGGGAGAGTTCGACCAAGCGGCATGGCTGCGGGGGCTGGGGGTGGCGGCGGTTTTCCAGCCCCGCGGGGTGAAGGGCGAGGTGAAAAGCGAGGTGACGACCGGGAGGTGGGCGGCGTGCGGTGCGAGGCTGCGGCAGGGATTCCGCACCGCGGTGACGGCAGGGCTGGATGAAAATTCGCAGTCGGCACAGGTGATCCGCGCGGTGGTGATCGGCGAGCTACCGCCAGATGCGGATGAGCTGGTGGCGGCGTTTCGGAACAGCGGGACTCTTCATGCGTTCTCGGTGAGTGGCTTGCATGTGGCGATGGTGGGGACCATCGCGTGGTTCCTGCTGCGGCTGGCGGGCGTGCCGCGGCGGTGGGCGGTGCTGGTGCTGCTGCCGCTGGTCTTCGGCTACTCATGGCTCACGGGAAATAGCCCGCCGGCGGTGCGCTCGGCGTGGATGGCGGCGGTTTTCCTCGGGGCGTTCGTTTCGCGGCGGCGGCCAGATTTGCTCAATGCGCTGGGCGCGGTGCTGCTGGCGGCGACGCTGTGGGATGGGCGCTTGCTATTTCAGCCGGGAGTCCAGCTTTCCTACGGGGTGGTGGCGGCGATCGCGCTGGGTGCGAATACGGCGATGCGGCTATTCGCATGGATGGCGAAACCGGAGCTGTATCTGCCGCTGGCGAAGATGAATCGGCGGCAGCAGGCGTGGCTCTGGCTGCGGCAGAGCGTCGCGCAATCGCTCGGCGTCTCGCTGGCGGCGGGGGTGGGCTCGGCACCGCTGACGGCGTATCATTTCGGGATGGTGACGCCGATCTCGGTGCTGGCCGGGGTGATTTTCGTGCCGCTGGTGTTCGTGCTGCTGTGTGCCTCGCTGTTGGCGGTGGTGTGCTATCCGCTGGCTCCGACGGTGACGGGCTGGGTGAACCGAGGAAACGCATGGGTGGCGGATGCTTGTGTCTTCACGGCGGAGAAATTCGCGGCGGTGCCGGGCGGGCATTTCCAAGTGAGGCAGGAAAGTGCGCCGTTTTTACGGGTCTATGATCTGGAGCGCGGCGCGGGGGCTGCGTGTTTTTCCGATGGTAAGGACGGGGCGGTCTTGCTGGATTGTGGAGATCCACATGGGTTTAAGCGGCGGGTCGCGCCGTCGCTGCGGCGGCTAGGCATCACTCCGGACTCGGTGGTGCTGAGTCATCCAGATGGCCGTCACCTCGGTGGCGGGGCGCGGGTGTGGAAACTATTTCCGATCCGGCAAGTGCTACTGCCGGTGGAGAAATCCCGCAGTCCGGCGTTCCGAGCGTGGGCAGAGGACGCACCCGCCGCTGGGATCGAGACGCGGCAAGCGAGGGACGTCCGGGACTTGCCGATGCCGGACGGCGCGCGGCTAGAAGTCCTCCATTTCCCCGACCCGCACGCTCAAAATGCACCGGCGGATGACCGGGTCGCGATTTTCCGGCTGCACTGGCGGGGTTGGAAATTACTCTTCACCAGCGACGCCGGGGTCAGCACGGAAATGGCGATGCTCGACGCGCACCAAGACGTCTCTGCCGATGTGATCATCGCCGGGAAACACGAGGGCGGCGCGGCTCTCGGCGACCAATTTCTCGATGCGGTCCACCCGCAAGCCATCGTCGCCAGTCATTCGGATTTCCCCATCACGGAGAAACTCGACCCGCAGACCGTGGACTATTGGCGGTCCCGCGGCATCCAAGTCATCCACCAAGGCGAGTCCGGCGGCGTGACGATCCGGGTGGATCGCGCGGGGAATCTGCGGCTGGAGGGCTTCGTGGATCAGTCGGTGATGATTCTCAAGCGCCGGTGAGTGGCTTGCGGCAGCGCAGGCGGAACATGGATTTCCCCTCGCTTTCCCACTGCATTTGGAAATCCGTCTTCGGGTAGAAAAAGGAATCCTCACACCACTCGTGTAGCTCGAATTTCCCGAACTCCTTCACCTTCGCCGCTGCCCAGTGGAAATATTCCTCGTGGTCGGTCATGAAAAGGAACTCGCCACCCGGCAGCAGGCAGCGGCGGACGGATTCGAGGAAATCCAACTGCATGATCCGCCGCCGCCGGTGTTTAAATTTCGGCCACGGGTCCGGACACAGCAGGTGCAGCCGCGAGACGGAAGCCTCGGGTAGCAGCCACTCGACGACGTAGCGGCTATCCAGCCGGAGGACTCGCGCGTTTCCAAGGTGGCGCCGGGTGATTTTCTTGCAGACTTTCCGGACTCGCCCGAGCAAGCGCTCCACTCCCAAGAAGTCGCGTTCGGGGAACTCTCGCGCCATTTCCATCAAGAACGAGCCATCCCCGCAGCCGAGGTCGATCTCCAGCGCACGGTCGCCTTGGCAGATCTCAGTGCGCTCCATTTGCCGGAAATAATCCACCGGCACCAGCTCTCCCGCCATCGCCGGGCGGGGGAGGACGTTGTAAGGCTGCGTCGCAATCACCGGCGGATTAAGGATTTCAAATTTCAAATCTCCAATCCTTAAAAGAGCGCCAGAATAGCACCTGCGACTTCTAGCTCACCGGCGTTCCCGCTTGACGCTGTTTCCCCGCCGCTCCTAGCCTGCGGCCACGAGTTGCGTCCTGCCGGACCGCTGCCCGTTCACTCAACTCCTAACCTGCTCTTTACCGTGGAACTCCAGGAAATCCGTCGAATCGTCGAGCTCATGAATGAGCACGGGCTCACCCATTTCGACCTCACCAAGGGCGACTTCCACCTCAAGCTCAAGAAGGGCGCGGACCTCGACGACCTGCGTGGAATCCTTTCCGCCCTCCCCGCCGCCGCTGCCGCCGCTCCTGCCCATGCCGCTGCCGCTCCAGTCGCCCCTGCTGCCGTCGCCGCCCCCGTCGCGGATGGCGTGGAAATCACCTCACCGATGGTCGGCACCTTCTACATCAAGCCCGCGCCAGACGCCCCGAGTTTCGTCGATGTCGGCTCCACGGTTTCCATCGGCCAGACGCTTTGCATCATCGAGGCGATGAAGGTGATGAACGAAATCAAGGCCGAGAAATCCGGCACCATCACCGCCTGCGTCGCCGAGGACTGCACCCCCGTCCAATACGGCGACGTCCTTTTCCGCATCAAGTGAAGTCGATTGCCGGTGGTTGAACGTCGATAGGCAGGCGCTGCCGATTCTTCCTCTTTCCATCAACACTCCACTCTCAACCATCCACTTCTCCAAATGTTCAAGCGTGTCCTAGTCGCCAATCGCGGTGAAATCGCCCTCCGCATCATCCGTGCCTGCCGGGAGCTCGATATCCAGTCCATCGCCGTTTATTCCGAGCCGGATGTGGATTCCATGCACGTCCAACTGGCGGATGAGGCGGTCTGCATCGGCCCCGCATCGAGCAAGGAATCCTACCTCAAGATCGACCGCATCATCGCCGCCGCCGAGATCACCGGCGCAGAAGCGATCCACCCCGGCTACGGATTTCTCTCGGAAAATGCCCGTTTCGCCGAGATTTGCACAAGTTCGGGCATCACCTTCATCGGCCCGTCCGCCGCTGTGATTTCCAAGATGGGCGACAAGGCCACCGCTCGCGCCACCGCCGTCGCGAATGGCGTCCCCATCACTCCCGGCTCGGAAATCATGCCAGATGCCGAGACCGCACTGATCGAGGCGAAGAAAATCGGCCTGCCCGTGATGATCAAGGCTACTGCTGGCGGTGGTGGCCGGGGGATGCGTCCGTGTTTTAAGGAGGAAGAGTTCATCAGCCTATTTCACGCCGCGTCCAATGAGGCCGTCGCCTGCTTCGGAAATGGTGCCTGCTATCTCGAGAAACTCGTGCTCAATCCGCACCACGTCGAGATTCAGGTCATCGCCGACTCCCACGGAAATTTCATCCACCTCGGCGAGCGCGATTGCTCGATGCAGCGGCGGAACCAAAAAATCATCGAAGAATGCCCATCGCCACTGCTCACCCCCGAGCTGCGGGCAAAAATGGGCGAGGCCTCGGTCAAGCTGATCAAAAACATCGGCTACCAAAACGCAGGTACCATCGAATACCTCGTCGATGCCGCCGCCGAGAATTTCTATTTCATGGAAATGAACACCCGGATCCAGGTCGAGCACCCGGTCACCGAGGAGGTCATGGGCTGCGAGCTCATCAAGGAGCAAATACGAGTCGCCGCCGGCCAGTCGCTCTCCCGCCACGTCCTCGAAGCTCAGCCCCGTGGCCACGCCATCGAGTGCCGGATCAATGCCGAGGATCCTTTTAACAACTTCACTCCCAGCCCCGGCACCATCGATCTCTGGTATGCCCCTGGCGGAAAAGGCGTCCGGGTCGATACCCACGTTTACTCCGGCTACACCGTCCCGCCGCACTACGACTCGATGATCGCCAAGCTCATCGTCACCGGAGCCACCCGGGAAATCGCCATTGCCCGCATGAAGCGTGCCCTCGGCGAGTTCATGATTCGCGGCATCAAGACGACCATCCCATTCCAGCAAGAAATCATCGCCCACCCCGACTTCGCCGCCGGCAACTACGACATCGGCTGGGTCGCCCGCTACCTCGAAGAGCGCAAGGGTTGAGGGGTTCTTGATTTTATTGCGAAGCCGCACTATCCAATCCCAGTGCCTCGTAAGATTCGTCAGTTAATTTCAGAACTCGAAGAGGCCGGTTTTGAGAACAGGGGAGGAAAAGGCAGCCATCGAAATTTCCGCCACCTTTCTTCCAATGTGAAAATAACGGTTTCTGGAGGCTTGTCGGATGATGCCAAGCCCTACCAAGAAAAGGATCTGAAAAGAGCCATCGACCTTTCCAAGCAATGAACAAACTCACCGATAAATACCACCGCTGGGTCGCTTGGTCGGATGACGATCAAGCCTACCTCGGTCGCTGCCCGGACCTTTTCCTCGGCGGAGTGCATGGAGAGGATCCGCTCAAGGTTGCTGCACAGCTTCAGCACGTCATCGACCAGTGGGAGATCGAGCATCTAGCCTCGCATTCGGCATTTCCCCCAGTTCGCATTAAACCGATGATGGAAGTCGCATGACGCTGAAAGAATCTCGTCTCTACTGCATCCTCGACCTCCGCTACACCCCCGAGTCGCGTGCCGAACAAGTCACCGCCTCGCTCCTCGCTGGCGGTGCCGACATCCTCCAGCTCCGCGCAAAAAATCACGACCTCGCCACTATCGAGCGCGTCGCCCGCAAGCTCCTTCCGCTTTGCCGCGCGGCGGGCATCCCATTTATCCTCAACGATTTCCCCGAACTCGCCGCCGCCATCGACGCCGACGGTGTCCACATCGGCCAAGACGACGGCACCCTCGCCCAAGCCCTCGAAAAAGCAGGTCGCTCCCCATCTCTTATCCCCCATCCCCGCCCATTCCTCATCGGCCGCTCCACTCACTCCCTCGACCAAGCCCGCGCCGCCCTTGCTGAGGGCTTCGACTACATCGGTTTTGGCCCGCTTTTTCCCACCCCCACCAAGGCCGGACGCCCCGCCATCGGCCTCCAAAACATCGCCACCATGCAGCGCGAAGTCGGCCAACACCTCCCCGCCTTCTGCATCGGTGGCATCACCCCCGCCACCCTCCCCCAAGTCCTCGCCGCCGGAGCCCACCGCATAGTCGTCGTCTCCGCCCTCCTCCAGGCCTCAGACATCCAATCCGCCACCCACAGCCTCCGCCAAAGCCTGTAACCCCTGCACACCCACCCATTTCCCATCTTCCTCCGCGACCCTTCCCGACCTTCGCGCCTTCGCGGTAAACTCTTCTTCCAAAGCCCCAGCCACCCATTTCCAATCTCCCCTCCGCGTTCTCCGCGCACTCCGCGTTTAAACTCTCTTCCACCAAGCCCCAGCCCATTTCCCATCTTCCTCCACGCCTTCGCGGTAAACTCTTCATCCCAACCACCACTAATGTCCTCAATCCCACGCATCATCATCGGCGGCACCATCGCCATCGACCACGTTAAGACCCCCGCCGCAGAAGCCCAGAACCTCCTCGGTGGTTCCGCCGCCTACGCCGCCCTCGCCGCGTCGTTTTTCAGCCGCCCCGTCGATCTCATCGGCATCATCGGTCACGATTTCCCGGCGGAGCACCTGACAATGCTCGAAGGCCGCGGGATCTCGCTCTCCGGAGTCGAGCGCTCGGAAAGCGAATCCTTCACCTGGTCCGGCGAATATCACGCCAACATGAACGAGCGCACCACCCACCGCGTCGGTCTAAACGTCCTGGAAAACTGGCAGGTCAAAGTCCCCGCCGACTCCGCCGCCTCGCCCATCGTCGTCCTCGCCAACATGTCCCCCGACAACCAACTCGAAATGCTCGCCCAGTGCGGCGTATCCTCAGATCTGAAATCTGAAATCTCAAATCTCAAATCCCCCTCCTCTCGCTTCATCATCGCCGACACCATGG
>JAYUHS010000118.1:0-4661 GCA_043766715.1 Luteolibacter sp. | reverse complement strand
ACGAGCTGACGAGCTGACGAGCTGACGAGCTGACGAGCTGACGAGCTGACGAGCTGACGAGCTGACGAGCTGACGAGCTGACGAGCTCTGTTCCAGTTGGTTAATGCTTTATTTACCAAAGTGCGGAAGTGATTAGAGAAAAGCGGTAGAATCGTCAATGTCTCTTTTTGGAATTATTTTGACTGGGCTAATGTTCCATGAAATTTCACACCAAGGACTCCGTGACTTGCAGTGGGTATTCGTCTCGCAGCGAGAGAGGCGAGCGTTAATACATTGCGACGAGGAGCGATGGCCTTATTTTAGTATCCCGAAGTGCTGCGGGTTAGAAAGCCTTGTCGTGAAAGAATTTTAGGGATACCGAGGCGCTGAAGTGAACATCGTGGATCAAATCTTCCTGCGTGCTGCGGCGGAGCAGCTCGCAGTGATTTCTGAGGGTAGGGCGCTATCCTACGGCGAGTTACTGGAGCGGGTGCTGACGGTGGCGGCGTGGGTGGAGAGTCGAGAGGGATTCCGCCGAGATGGAGTGTCGCGGGTGGGTCTAGCTTGTGCAAATGGGGTAGATTACATCGTGCTCGCCTTGGCGATTTTAAAAGCAGGCGGCTGCTTGGTGCCGATCGCAGACGAACTGAAGGAGGCGGAGAAAGCGGAAATCATCGAGCGGACCGGGCTTTGCGGGATCGTGGTAGGAAAAGCGGACGGGCCGGAGTGGGTTCCCTGCGAAATGGCGAACTTCGAACACGAGGCGGAGTTTTCCGCGCTGGATCCGGCGTTCATCCGTTTCAGCTCGGGGACCACGGGGCGAAGCAAGGGCGTGGTGCTCAGCCACGAGAAACTGCGGCAAAGGATCGTGGCGGCGAATGCGGGCTTAGAAATCGGCCCGAGCGACCGGGTGCTGTGGATGCTGCCGATGGCGCACCACTTCGCGGTGTCGATCGTGTTGTATTTGTATCACGGGGCTTGCACGGTCTTGGGGAATTCGCACTTGGCAGCGGAGGTTTTAGTAACGGCAGAGTCCACGCGGGCGACGGTGATTTACGGCGCTCCATTTCACTATTCGTTGCTGGCGGCGGATCTGGGCGGCTACGAGTGGCCAGATTTACGGCTCGCGGTGGCGACGGCGGCACCGCTTTCTGAGGAAATCGCGCGGGGATTTCGCCAGCGATTTGGAAAACCGCTGGTGCAGGGGCTGGGAATCATCGAGATCGGTCTGCCGCTCCTCAATACTGATGGTGCCGACGAATCACCGACCGCGGTGGGACGCCCACAACTCGGCTTCGAGGTGGAACTGCGGGACGACGACGGCACTTCCGTCAGGTCTGGGAATGTCGGCGAGCTATGGATCAAGGGGCCAGGGATGTTCGACGCCTATCTTTCACCGTGGCAGACGGTCGAGGAAATCTGTGTGGAAGGCTGGTTCGCCACCGGGGATCTCGCAGCGGCTGATGCTGCGGGCCGCGTCGTTCTCAAAGGCCGGAAAAAGAGCGTGATGAATGTCAGCGGGATGAAGGTTTTCCCGGAAGAAGTGGAGGTGATCCTCGGAAAGCATCCGGCGGTGAAATGCTGCCGCGTGGCGGGATTTCCCCATGCGATGCTGGGCACAGTGCCGGTCGCTGAGGTGATTTTACGGACCGGGGAATCGCTGAACTCGCGCGAGCTGATCGACTGGTGTCGCGAATCGCTGTCAATTTACAAGGTGCCGGTGAGGGTGAAATTCGTGGATGAACTACCTCTCACCGCCAGCGGTAAGATCCGGCGTGGGTGATGGGTTTTTCAAATTCTAGTTGAATTTCCACTCATTCCGCACGTTTGATGGGGGTGAAAATGAAACTACCACCCACTCGGCTTGGGGCTTTTGCGGCAGTCGTCGCGATCATCGGCAGCAGTTCGAGCTGCATGACCACTTATGACGCCAATGGCCGCCCTTATCAGTCGGTCGATCCCGGACTCGCCATCGCAGGGATCGCGGCTGCTGGGTTGATCGGCTATGCTGCGGGAAATAACCACGGCGGGCACCATCACAGTTACTATGATGGCGGTTATTACGGCGGTGGCGGTTACTATAGCGGTGGCTACTACCGAGGCCGCGGTTACAGCCACGGTGGATATGTCCGCAGCCGGTGACCGTGACGAAATGCCGTTGGTAATTTCTCCACGGTGTGCAAAGTTCCCGCGCTTCCAAACACAACTCCCATCCCACCATGAAATTATCATCCCTGCTTTCGTTACTCGTGCTCCCTCTCGCCTTTTCGTTCGCTTCATGTAAACCAAAAGGCCCTGCCGAAAAGGCGGGTGAAGGAATGGATAACGCCGTCGAGAAGGTCAAAGACGCCGTCGATCCGAAAGGCCCCGTGGAAAAAGCGGGCGAGAAGGTGGACAAGGCACTTGGTCGCTAATTGACCCAATCACCCAACGGCCGGAGGAAATTTCAGTAATTTCCTCCGGCTTTTTCGTTTTTGTGAGGCGAGTCTCGATTGTTTAGAGAAATTTGATGGCTCGTCAGCGGGAAAAAGGCGGGGCAAGGTGCGCCCGGCCACAGTCGCTTGGATAAGTGGCGGCCACTCATCTCTAGCGATCAAGACCTTGAAAAATTTCATCGAACTCGGAGTCCGCGCGGATCTCGTCAAAAGCATCCAAGAACTCGGCATCCTCCACCCCACCGACGTCCAGGACCAAGCGATTCCCTTCCTGCTCGAAAACGGCGGCGACCTCATCGCCCAAGCCCAGACTGGCACGGGAAAGACGGCGGCGTTCGGGCTGCCGCTGCTGATGAAGGTGAACCCGAAGTCGAACGACATCCAAGGCCTCATCGTCGCGCCGACTCGGGAGCTGGCGAAACAGATCGGTAAGCAACTGTTCCGTTTCACGAAATTTTCCGAGCAGAAGATCTTCATTGAGGTGCTCTGCGGCGGCGACAACTTTGACAAACAAGTCGCCTCGCTCCAGCGACCGACTCATGTCATCGTGGCCACGCCCGGCCGTCTGCTGGATTTATTTCAGAAAAAGGCGCTCACCCTGCTCCACGTCAAGCACCTGATCCTCGACGAGGCGGACGAGATGCTGAGCATGGGATTTAAGAAGGAACTGCTGAAAATTTTCGGCCTCACCCGAGCTCGCAAGAGTACCTGGCTATTCTCCGCGACCATCCCGGATGCGATCCACGGCCTGATCAAAGACTGCATGTCCGAACGACCGCAGACGCTGAAGATCGACAAGGCGCACGTCGTCAACCGCGACATCGACCACCGGTTCACCATCTGCAGCCGGGATGAGAAAACGGAATTCATCAGCGCATTCCTCAAGAGCCAGCAGGAGCAGCGCGGCGTCATCTTCTGCCGGACCAAGGCGGGTGCCATCGTGCTGGGTAAACAGCTCACGGTGAAGGGGTTCCCGGTGGCGGTCCTGCAAGGCGACCTCACCCAGAAGGAGCGCGACACCATCATGCGGTCGTTCAAAAAGGAGCGCGTCCAGTTCCTCATCGCCACCGACGTCGCGGCGCGCGGGATCGATGTCGAGGGGCTGTCCTTCGTCATCCATCACCAGCTGCCCGAGCAGATGGAATACTACACCCACCGCAGTGGCCGGACGGCGCGGGCCGGGAAAAAAGGCACGTCGCTGACCCTCATTGAGCCCCGCGAACGCCCGAAGATCACCAAGCTGGAGAACGAGCTCGGGCTGTCGTTTAGCGAGGTGAAATAGCGAGGGCGTCTTCGCATGAGTCGCGAAAGAAATGGGAATCATGAGAAGGATGGGAGTCATGGTAGAATCCTACTCTTCCCTCCGCGTCCCTTCGCGACTCTGCGGTAAACTTTTCGCACCAAGCCCACTGACTCACCCACCCGCGAACACAGGCTTGAAGCCGGCCTCGGTCAGGATGCGCTTCATTTCCTCGCGCTTGTCACCTTGGATCTCGATGCAGCCGTCCTTCACCGTGCCGCCCACGCCGCAGAACTTCTGCATTTTCTTCGCGAGTTCTTGTTTCTCCGCAAGGCTGATGCCCGTGAAATTCCGGGCGACGGTCACGCCTTTTCCCCCGCGATGCGCCGTCTGCCGCACGATGTCCACCCGACCGCGATTGGTGTTTTTCTGACCACGTTGCGAGGTTTTCACCGGTAGGGAATCGAGCGGTGCCTGCGGTCCAGCTCGCAGTTCCCCCAAGCCTGCTAACGCTCCGAATGGGTCTGTCTCTTTGTTTCCGTTCATACATGCGACTTCACTCGAATGACCGGGAAATTCACGCTTTTTCGCTGGCCGGACATTTCTCTTTATTTCGGTTGCTTCCGAAGCGCACCGCCTTGTATGAGGCCGCAGGCCGATGGCCTACCACTCCTTAACTTAGAAAGATTCTACTAATGGCCGTTACACCAAGCAAAGATTACAAGCGCCGGGAACGCGAACAGCGGAAGCTCGATAAACGCATGGCTCGCGATGCAGCGAAAGACCAAGAACTCGCCGCCGCCCAAGCCGCCGCCGACGAGGCTTACAACAACAGCGAAGAAGGCATCAAGGCCAAGCAGGAAGCAGATTTCGAGGCTGAACTCGAAGCCGAGCGCGAGTCCCAACTTGTCGCTTAATCACACGAAAATCGTCAGGAAAACTGGCGATAGAACGTGATCCCAGAAATCCCGAAACCGATCCCGAGCACGATGCGACGGACCCAGCGT
>JAYUHS010000117.1:0-12360 GCA_043766715.1 Luteolibacter sp. | reverse complement strand
CCCCGATCAATGCTCCCTCCACCATGCCGCGATCGCGAGATCTCCCGTCCAGTGCTTGGCTATCGAACTTTCCGGCATCGATTTGCTGGTCGAGCCATGCGCCGGCCTTGGCGGGTTCGGTTTCCGCCCACTTCTGTAAGGCTTCGGACAATTCCGCGACGATGGAATGAGACCCGCCTTGGATGCGGTCGGCGTAGCAGGCCAGCCCAAGTTCGAGATCTTTCGCGATGAGCGACCGGATGACAATGCAGTCCAAGTTCGTCCGGGTTTCCTTGGTAAAATCAAGCGCGGCGATCTGATCGAGCGCGGCGATGAGTTCCTCCCTATTCATCGACTGCACTTGCTGCGCGATACGGTCGAAGGCTCGCGGGTCGGCCACTTCGCCGTTGCGATCGGCCAGTGCCGCAAGCTCGGTGGAGATTTTTTTCCAATCCAGCGGCTCCTTGGCCTTGGCCGCTCTGGCGAGGGCCACCGGGCTGGCCTGTGAGGAAACGCTGCCCGGAATGGAGGAACGAACGGCCGCGATGTTTTTTTTGAGGGATGCGGATGAATCCTCAAACGACGACATCGACTGGCGCTGGAAAGTGATCCAGCCACCGACGAGTATCAGCGAAATAGCGGGTGGTAAGAACGGTAATACTTTCATTTTTTGAAAATCATGACTGGAACTGGGCTGTCAAGCGGGAAGGCGCTTCTCAAGAAGTGGCGGCTTTTTTGAGCATCCATTACTGAGTCGGCGGGTGGTCTCGGATGTGCTTGAGGGTGGCGTCGCGGTCGGGGCCGGGAGGGAGTGTCATGGCCCATTGGGTGGCGGTGGCGGGATCGAGTGTGGAAACGGTCTGGGCGTAGCTACGGATGGCGACATTCTTGGCGGGGCTGGCGGGGGCGGTGCTCAACCATTTCCCGGCAGCTGGGTAGTCGCGCTGGGTCCATTTACTGACAATTTCGCGGATGGGGTCTTCGGACTTTCCTGCGGGGAGATTCTCGCTAACCCATGTGATCCACTGCCCGGTTTCCTCAGGTCGGACCGACGTATCCAAGGAGTAGGCGGCGGTGACGAGTTCGGCAGGGCTGAAGTTCGCCGCCGCAAACCACTGAGTGGCCGTGGCGAATCCTCCGCCTGCAACTTTCCGGGTAAGCACGCTTAAAACGCCGTTTTGGATCGTGTCGCGGTCCTCCCCTTCTGGCAAGGTGGCGGCATGTTCGCGGATGGCGGCTAGGGTGGTAGTCTGTTCATCGGGGGTTTTTGCTGAGTTGCCGATTTCGCAAAGCGCTTGCCACGGTTCTTGAAAGCCTAATTCCCCGACGAGCTTCAAGGCGAGCCGAGGGTCGGTGGCGGCCATGCCAGCGAGCATGGTTTGCTTGGCGCGATCGGTGACGAGATCTGGAAGTTTCTCGGCATTCTTACGGACCCACTCGACGGTGGCGGCGGGGTCTGCCTTGGCCCAGTTGCTGAGTGAGGCCGAGAAACATTCATTTCTCTGATACGTGTCGTTTTTAAGAAGGTCGGGGATTTCTTTGAAGAGAGCCAGCGCAGCTTGTGGGTGGTCCTCCACCAGCAGGCGAAGGGCTAAACGGACGATGGGATCGCGCTGCTCGTCATTCAAATCTTGGGTCGCGCAGAGTCCTACGATGAGCGCCTTCAACTGCGAGGGATCCAATGATTTCACATCGTCCAAAATGGTTGGTGGTCCGACCGTAACGGCACCCTCTGGCAAATCTGGCTCCTTTTTGCCGGACTTCGCTGCCCCAAAGAAGGCGACGAGGTCGGCGACGAGGGTTCCTGGACTCATCGGTTGATCGGAACGCGTGCGCTTGGTGCCTCGGCTGGTGCCGGCCTTGCGCGACCCGTCGAGAGCAATGCCGAGGTCGGCGGCTTCAGCGGCGAGCTTGCTGTGATTTTCACGGATCGCCGCAAGCTGTTGGTGATTCAGCCAAGCGACGCTCGTGCCGATGACGAGGATCAGCGCGGAAAAGACGAGAGAAAATTTCATGAGTGGATTATTGGAACCTCTTGAGGATCTCCTCGCGGCGAGCCGGGTCCGAGATCATTGCGGCGAGGGCACGGACGTCCTGCTTGTCGGCGTCGGTGCGGGCATTCGCGAGGAACGATTGGATCACCTCGTCACTGCCGCTGCGACCTTGGTAGTAGCGGGCGATCTCGGCCGCGATGGCGAATTCCGATTTGGTATGGAGCCCCAGCGTGCGGGAAAGCGCTTTGCCCATGAGGCTATCTGGCGAGTCTGAGGCTTCGGTCTGGATCCACTGGTGCAGGGTGTCGAGGTCCTCGTGGGAAATTTTTTCCAAGGAGGGGATTCGGCCGAGGTGGTTTTTTGCGGCTGCCTCGAGACAGGCGATCCGCTCTGCGGGAGTGGCGGAGATCCGGTTCAGGAAATCGGTGACTTGGGCGTATTTGCCGCCAAATCCGATGGCCTCAGCGTGCTTGGCAAAGACCTCGGTTTGTTCATTTTCAGGGATTTGATCGCGGACCAGTTTCGCAAATGCCGCATGATTTTCCTCGCTGAGCTGCCGGAGGGAATAGCCTTCTAACGCTTGCGTCCGCTGTTCTGGGGGCATCGCGCTGAGGCGCCGGGCGGCTGCCTCGGGTGAGGTGCGGAGCAGCACCCCGATCAATGCTCCCTCCACCATGCCACGGTCGCGAGATCTCCCATCCAGTGCTTGGCTATCGAACTTTCCGGCATCAATTTGCTTGTTGAGCCACGCGCCGGCCTTGGCTGGTTCCGTTTCCGCCCACTTCTGTAAAGCTTCGGACAATCGTGCGACGATGGAATGAGACCCGCCTTGGATGCGGTCGGCGTAGCAGGCCAGCCCGAGTTCGAGATCTTTCGCGATGAGCGACTCGATGACCATGTAGTCCAGGGTCGTCCGAGTTTCCTTGGTAAAATCAAGCGCGGCGATCTGGTCGAGCGCGGCGATGAGTTCCTCCTTGTTCATCGACTGTATTTGCTGCGCGATACGGTCGAAGGCGCGTGGGTCGGCCACTTCGCCGTTGCGATCGGCCAGTGTCGCAAACTCGGCGGAGATTTTTTTCCAATCCAGCGGCTCGTTGTCCTTGGCCGCTCTGGCGAGAGCCACCGGACTGGCGTGCGAAGAATCGCTGCCCCGACTCGAGGAACGGGCGGCAGCGATGCTTCTTTTGAGCACTACGGTCGAATCTTCAAACGTCGAGATTGTTTGGCGCTGGTGAATAGTCCAAGCACCCGCCAAAACCAGCGAGATCACAGGCAGGGCATACGACGTGACATTCATAAACATCTGACTAGCAACAGAATCCGTGCTGTCAATTTTTTAAAAATACCGTAAGCAGTGCCATGGGTATGGGCAATGATTGATGCGTCCACCCGCAACTGGATGGATCTAACCGACTCCTCGGCCCTAATGTGCAATTTCCCTAGATGTCTCTCTCGACACCCGGAAAGACGTTAGTTTGCCCGATAGCGTTGGATGCCGTCGGTGATTCCTTGGGCGATGGTCTCGCGGAACCAAGCGGATTTCATTCTTCCGCGTTCAGTGCCATTACTGACGAATCCGCCTTCGACAAGAACGGCGGGGAGAGTTGAGTTTCGAATCACGTAGAACCGTGCATATTTCACTTTGCGATCCACCGTGCGCGTGCGCCGGATGAGGCTGCTGTGGACGTAATTGGCGAGGCGATGCCCTTCCTCACTCGAATAGAATGTTTCCAGTCCGCTGACGTCTTGTTTCCATGTGTAGTTGTAATGGAGGCTAACGAAAATCGCATTTCGATATCGGTTACCGGTGCTGACGCGCTGCGGAAGCGAGATAAAATAGTCGCTGCGGCGTGTCATAACGGTCTGGTAGCCTAAGGCCTTCAGCTTGCCTTCAAGGCGATAAGCGGTGTCTAGGGCGAGGTGTTTTTCGTAAACCCGTCCCCATTGACCGCCGTTGTCATGGCCCCCATGGCCCGCATCGATGACGACCGTGCGGAAGCTCGCAGCATTGGCAGCGCCGCCAAGGGCGCATAGAGCTAAGACGGCGAGGAAATGGCAAAGAGATTTCATGAAAGGAAACGGGGTGGAAATTCAGAGTCAAAAGATAGTTAAGACATCTTGATATTTTTTATAATTTGTAAAGCCAATTCACCCACAGGATAAAAAATTCCCAGTGGGGCACCTTTAATAAGTGCCTGCGGGGCGATCAGAGGCCTTACGGACCTTGGCTTTCGCCTCAGCAGCGGCTTTTTGATTATAAAGAACACTGTTCGTAACTCGCACCGTGCCGTCGCCATAGGTCAACAAGCGAGGGTCGCCTTGATCGCCGCGTTGGTGGATTTGGCGGTCCACGAGTTTCCCATCCGTGTCCACTTGGCAGTGAACCCACATGGAGGGAGTGGCGAGAAACAGGACGTGCATGTGTTGTTGGCGGTCCACCGTGACGAGGGGTTTGCGCAGCATGAGGACATCTCCAAGTAGGAAAGTCCTGACGTTTTGGCCGGATTGGCTATCGAGGATTTGTGCGTAAATCTGAGCTTTCTCGTCACCACTGAAATTGAGAACCCGGAATTCACGCGTCTGACCGGCCTTCCCGGCGACACCGACTTTTTGTGACCAGTAAAGAGCTCCGGGACTTTGATTAAATAAAATCCGGTTGGTTGCTGAGCCTTCGCTGTTGTTGCCCGGCATGTGAACCACGGCGCCGACCGAAAAATTTCCCGGTTCACCTAGTTGGAAATACTGTGACAGATCGACTTCCCGAGCGAGCGATTCGCCAGCCTTGATGGTCATTTTCCCGAACATTTTGCGGCTTTTCGGGCTCACCGAATCGCCCTGACGGTCTTTCATGATGAAATCGAGCCACTGAGTCCGTCCGTCGCTGGCGAAGGTGAGGGCCTGTCCCGCGTGATTGGTCACGGTGACGACTGCGATGACGGGTTCCCCGGCGACATACTGCTGCTTAGAAAGTCGCAACGAGGCCGCGAGCTGGGCTTCTGCAACGGGGCAAAGCGCGAGGGCGGCGAGTGCGAGAGTGAGGATGTGGAAATGCCGGGAAACGATCACCCCGCAGGTCTAGCCCATGCCGGTGGGGCCGTCAACCTCTCGAAATCCCCGCAAAAATACCGCCAAGCTCATTGACCGCCCTCGTGGCCGGCGCTCAATCCTCGCCGTCTGGGTAGAGTTGGTGATACTTGATCGCCTCCACTGCGACGGCGGCGGCGGTACCGAAAATCGTTTCCACCGTGGCCGTCCGTGGGACTTGGGCTGCGGGGCGAGAGAGGCCGAGAATGAGCTGGCCGTAGTTTTGCGCCCCTGCCACATGCTGGAGTAGCTTGAGGGAGATGTGTGCGGCATCGAGATTTGGAAATACCAGCACGTCGGCTGTCGGTCGGGCTTCTGCGCCGGGGAGTTTGGTTTCTGCGGCTTCAGGGTCCAGTGCGACGTCGGCTTGGAGTTCGCCCTCGATGCTAATCTCGAGGAATTGCTGTAGCACTTGATCTTGTGCAAGGGATGCGGCGGCGGCCATGCGTTTCGCATCCGGTGTGCTGGCGGAGCCTTTCGTCGAGTGACTCAGCATCGCGACGTAGGCTTTCCGGCCTAGGAAATGGTGAGCCAGCTTTCCCGTCTCAAGGGCGATGGCCGCAAGCTCGGCGACATCGGGATTCGGATTCAGCCCGCAATCGGCGAGGAAGAGGATGTCATTTCCGCCCATGTGCTTGAGGTGGGAGCCTGTCAGGATCGTCACTCCGAAAATTTTTGGGACATCCGCGAGTGGCTTGATCGTGTGCAGAAGTGCCCGGAAATAAGCCGCAGGCATCGCTTGATTTCCGCCCACGAGAGCATCGGCCTGTCCGTATTGCACCATGAGTGCGCCGAAATAATGCGGCCGTGCGACGATTTCTGCAGGATCGCCGATCCGCATGGTCCGGTATCGTGCCATGTTTTCGACGCGTTGGCAGAATAGCCCGAAGTCCGAGGCGAGCGGCGGATCGATGGTGTGAATAAATTTCAATGAGACCGAATGCTCTGCGGCGATGGCCCGGATGCGCTCCCGGTTGCCGAGTAAAATCGGTGCGACGGCCTCTTCTGCCACCAGCCGGGCGGCCGCTTGGATCACGCGGATGTCCTCGCCTTCCGTGAAAACCACCCGTTTCGGATGGCGGCGGAGTTGTTCGAGAAGGCAACGAGTGACGGCGTTACCCGGTGCGGGCGCTTGAGGAATTTCGGACATGGAAAATCTGGCGTTTTTAGCCTGCCGCGACTCTACTATGGCTTCACGGAGCGGTTCAATCGGATTCATCCAGAAATACATCAGTGCCTGCTGACTACCACACTCACACGCCGCTCTGCCGTCACGCCGAGGGCGAACCGGAAGCCTACGTCGCCGCCGCCATCGCCGCGGGTCTGACGGAATACGGCATTTCTGACCATGCGCCACAGATCCCCGAGCCCTTCGACGACTGGCGGATGGACCTCGTGGAGCTACCTGAGTATTTCCGATGGATCGAGCGTGCTCGTGCCCACGCCGCTGGCCGGATTCCCATCCGCGCTGGCCTCGAGTGCGACTGGCTCGCCGGATGTGAAACTTGGATTCAAGACCTCGCCTCACGCCACTCGTGGGACTACCTCATCGGCTCCGTCCACTACCTCGGTGACTGGGATTTCGACAATCCGAAATGGCTGGGCCGCTGGGCGGAAACGGATGTGGATGCAGTCTGGAGCCACTATTGGGAAACTTACGCCCGCATGGCCGACAGCGGTCTCTTCGACATCCTCGCCCATCCGGATCTTGTGAAAAAATTCGCCCACGTCCCGGCTGGCGATTTGGATCGATTCTACGAGCCAGTCATCGACGTCATCGCGGCGGCTGGCTGTGTCATCGAGCTTAATACCGCCGGGTGGCACAAGCCGTGTGCCGCCGCTTATCCCGCCCCGCGTTTTCTGGAACTCGCTTGCTCTGCCGGGATCGGCTTGGTCATTTCCTCCGATTCGCACGCTCCAGACCAAGTCGCGCGGGATTTTCCTCGTGCCATCGCTCTCGCCCAAGCAGCGGGTTACCGCGAGACCGTTTTGTTTGAAAAACGCCAGCGCCGCAGCGAGCCATTTGGAGATTAAGATCGTTCTAAATCACCCAGAACTTCCAGCCATACGGTTTCTTTATATCCCACCAGTGCCTTTCCGCATCCGGTGACAAATGGTCGCTTCACCAGATTCCCATTCGTCGCGAGCAGTTCCAGCGCTTCCTGCTGGCTCATTTCTGGCAGCTTATCCTTCATCCCCAGCTCGCGGTAATCGATGCCAGAGGTGTTGAAAATCCGCCGTAATTCACCGCCGTGGGCTGCCAGCATCGTCTCAAGCTCCGCCACGGTCGGCGGTGTTTCCCGGATCGCTTTCACTTGATAGGAAATCCCGCGAGCATCCAGCCACTTGAGCGCCTCGCGGCAGGTTCCGCATTTCTGGTAGGTATAAATCGTCAGCATCCCGGGAATCTTGATTCCCTCTGGCAACCGTGCAAGTCTCGCCGTCCCTTGATGAAAATCCGTTTGCTCGAAAAAATCCGCTCCGATCTGCGCGCCCAACTCGCACGTTTAGCGAAAGCCGCCTACGAGGCCCACGCCGCTGCCACCGATCCCGGCAGTAAGGCAGAGAGTAAATACGACACCCGCAATCTCGAAGCCTCGTATCTCGCCGCCGGCCAAGCCCGTCATGTCGATGAACTCGCCGCCTCGCTGCATACCTTCGAGGCTCTGACGCTCGTGGATTTCGGCCCCGGCCAAGCGATTGACGCTGGGGCCTTCGTCCAAGTCCGGCTCCACGGTGAAGTCGCTTATTTCCTCCTCGTCCCCACGGCGGGCGGCATGGAAATCCAGAACGAAGGCATGGAAATCACCCTGCTTTCTCCCGAGAGTCCTCTTTACCGGAAACTTCTCGGCATGAGGTCCGGCGAATCTCTGGAAATGCCCGCGCTCACGATCATCGAGATCCGCTGAGTGCTCATTCGCCGCTCAGTTTGAAGGTTTACGGGTGGGATTCGCCACCTCCGCTTGGTGTTGGGAATAGAGATCGCGCAGCTCAGTGATGGCAGTGGGAGCCGCGTGGCCATCGAGACGCTGAATCGCCGCACGGTTCAGGAAATCGCGTCCACGATTACCCGTTGCAAGGAGATCCACCTCGGCGAGGACTCGGGGGCCTTGGGGCGTCTGGATGACCGGATACAATGGGAAGGTGATCTTTCCATCTTGCTGATTTTTCACCCCGACTGCGGTCCAAGTTTTCCCGGTGTAAATCCCGATGACTTCGGGTGGTGAGGTGTTTTGGCGGGCGCTGGCGATTTCGTAGCCGAGGTTTTTCAGCACGACAGGACTGCTCCGGGCATCGTCAAGGCGGGCGACGAGCTTCAAGGCAGACGGCAGATCTCCGTGCTGGAGGGTATCCAGCCAGGTTTGCACGCACTGGCGGGCGACTTCCGGAGCCGGGGCAGGGGAGTAGTCGATGTTTCCGAGCAATGGGGTTTCTGCCAGAAGCCGCTGCTGCCATTTCCCTGACCATTGCTGGGTTTCAGCGGTGATCCATGCTTGGAACGATTCGCGGACCGGAGCACTCGGGGCAGGATTCCACAGCCAGCCGCTGGCGGAATTTTCGAAATAAAAGACCTTCGTGTCTAAGCGATCCGGCTCGCGAGCGGAGAAAAACTGAAACATCGCCACGGCGTTTGACTCATTTGCTTGAAACCCGAGCGGAATGGCATGGCAGACCACGGATGGCGAGTGGAGCAGCCACCAGATACGAGCCGCTTCAGCGAGGGAGTAGCGGGCGTTGTCGGGATTCGGGGGAAGTTTGGAAATTTGGAAAAGCGCGGGCAGGGTGGCATTTCCTAGGGCGGAAATCAGAGCCTGCCGGGCGAGTTCGGCGCTGGCTTGGGGCGTGGGCGGGTGGGCCTCTATCCATTTCGCGGGAAATGTGTTGATGAGATCTAGGTCCGGTTCTTCCGCCGGGTCCTTGCTAGGTATCATGAAATGGGCGGGTAGATCGATCTGCCAAAGACCGTCGATGGATTTCGCGAGGCCGAAGGTGGTGGTCTGGATGCGGGGTAGGTCAGCTCCCGTCCCACTTCCTGCGGGGTCGAGGTAGGCGACGGAAATCGAATACTGGTTCCCCGTGGGCTTCGAATCCAGCCGTAGCCGGACAATTTCCGGGGCAGTCAGGATTCGCCATGGCTGGGCGGCAGGGACTTGGGCGGCCATCGCTCGCTCCACGGCTTTCATTCGGGCCGGCCAATCTTCGGGTAAAGGCGTCGCCAAGCCACCGAGGAACCCCAGCACGGCCAGAACATCTTTTCTTTCACAGGCCGCGAGGAAATGATCGACGGCTTGACCTGCGCTGTAGCTCCGTAAGTCCTTCTCGGTCAGACGTACTTCGATCCGCTTCCTCATTCGTCCGGCGGATTGCTCGCGGAGTTTTTCCAAGTCCACCACCTGTTCGCGCAGCATCCAGTCTTCCAGCCTCTCCAAGCGTTTTTTGAGGGGAATCGCGTAGCCTGCACCTGAGTTTTCGAACGACGCTGGCACGGGCGCTGCGAGCCACTCGGCTCCGCGCTTGACCAATGCTACGGGGAAAATTTGCAATTGCCGGGGATCGAAACTGCCGGTTTTACGCACCAGCACCGCCGCGTAATTCTCATCCAACTTTACCGCGCCGATTTCCAGCGGATCGCGGCCAAGATCGCGTGCCATCCGGTCGAGCTGGCGGGCGATCTGGCTTTTTTTCTCCGCCGCCGTCTGTGGCGTCAGTGCGGTGCCGCCTCCCGGTTCGAGGTTGATTTTCCGCTCGCGCACTTTTTCCAAGAAATCGAGTGCGGCCTTTCCGGGGTCACTCGGGGCGGCATGGGCGGCTGCGGTGATCCCAAGCAGCAGGAGGATGGCTTTCACTGGCGAGACTCATAGCGCATCCGACCACCGACGGAAGCGAAGAATGTGCTGGAGTCCATTCAGCGCAATCACTCTTCCACGGGTAGAAACTCGGGCAGACTGCCAGAGACTCCTGCGAGCCGGGGATTCGCTTCCCACGATTCGCGGTTGCCGGTGATCCGTGTTGCCAGCCGTTGGAAATAGTCGCCGGAGTGCTCACCGCCCGGGGAAAGTGCGCGGAGGTGATCTTTTTTCAAGGTCGGATCGATGACCCACGAAAACCCAAGCACGCTGTCCACCATGCCCTTTTTACTGCCCCAGACGCGGGACTCAGGGAATCGTAAATCTCCCAGCCACGCGCCCTTGGCATACGGCCGGGCCAGCCACCAACCGTCGGCGCGGGTCATCAGAGTTTTCGTTTCACGCATCGTCGCGACGCTGTGCAGGGCTTCGGTATTTTTCAAATAGACCGTCCAGCGCACCGGCGTTTCGCGGTGCTCGAACACACTGCGGTAGCCGATCCACATCTCGCTGCCCCGGTCCACCACCGAGCGCCACAGCAAGACATTCAATGGCGTGGGCGACTCCATCCGCCGTTCAAATTTCGTCCCGCGTCGGGCGAGATCCGCATCGAATCCAGCCGAGACCACAAACTTCATCCCGGCCGCAACCGCCGCGTAGCCCGCACTGAGGGCGAATCCACCGATGAGTAATTTCCTCCGCTGCGATGGTTGGGCGGGCTTTTTTCCGCGCGTTTTTACCGGTTTGACCTCTCGCCGACAAGCCAGCCACACCGCCATCGCGACCAATGGAACGGTGAATAAGAAATCCACCTCCGGTAGGAAATTTAGCGCCACCCGCTTGCCCAAGAAAGGCCACAGCACCTCGGCCCCTTCCGTGGAAAAGCAATCCACCCCCACATGCACCGCCCACACCGCGAAAACAAACCGCCCAGCCTCCGCCCTGCTGATTTTCTCATTCCGCCAGAGCCTCGCCAAGCCATGGGCGAGTCCCCATGAACCTAAGACCATCACCGTCAGAGAATGTCCCAGTGCTCGGTCGCAGGCCAACTCCCGCGCAGTGTCGAGCAGCGGGGAAAATGACGCCTCCAGTAGCTCCGGCATCACCCCGAAAAGTGCCCCCCATGCCAGCGCCCGCTTGCCCAGCCGCTTGCCCATGAGGCACTCTCCCATCCCTGCGCCCAGCGCCGCTTGTGTGATCAAATCCACGGGCGAACCATGTCGGAAAATCAAAATTCGCAAACCCGAAATCCCAGATTTTTACACCGGCCACCTCTGATTCACCGTCACGAAAAAAAAGCACCTGCGGCGGACCGCAGATGCTTTTTTGTGCAATCACCCAGAGAAATTATTTGTCCAGCGGCGAGAAGTCCTTCAGCGACTTGGGGATGATCACGGTTCCGATCGAGTGCATCACCCCGTTGGTGGCTTGAACGTCAGCGCTGAAAACTTTCGAATGATCTACTTCGACGTTCGCGCCATCGACGTCGATTTCCACCTTCTCGCCGTTCATCGTTTTCACAGCGCCGTCTTTCAAGTCAGCAGCCATCATCTTGCCAGCGACGACGTGGTAAAGCAGGAGGGAACGGAGTTTTTCCTTATTTTCAGGGAGCAGAAGCTTGCCGAGGAGTCCGGCGGGAAGCTTGTCGAACGCTTCATCCGTCGGAGCGAAAACGGTGTAGGCCCCCTTCTTCCCGAGCGTCATCTCAAGGTCGGCGGCGACGAGCGCCTTTTTGAGTGTGGAAAAAGTCACGCTGTCCGTGATCACAGCGCTCAACGAACCCTTTTCTACCATCGGCATCTTGGTCGCAGGAGTCGGGCTAACTGGCTTTTCAACCACTTCGGTGTCCGCTGCGGTCGCGATTGAAGAGCAGGCGGCAAATGAGCAGAGAATGGCAAACTGGGCGAATTTTTGAGTTTTCATCGGTGGCGGTGGATTGGTGGTTTGGGGTCATCAGCGCATGAGTTCTGCCTCTTGGCCTTCGTCACGGTGAGTTTCATCAAGCCTTATCGCAGACACCGTACCGGAATCGAAAATCTACGAAAATCGGGTGAAAACCTATTCATTACCAATGAGTTAACCGCTCGAATCACGGATGTTCGGTGGTGAAGTTCGAGCCTCTCCGGTGCAAAATCCGTCGCTGGAAGTGCACCTTGCACGCCGCCGAGGCCGGGGGAGTGCCGCTCCCCTGTAAGCCGGATTCTGTCCCCCCCTTGCGGAGTTGGACGGCCATTTCTCTCACCCCGCCGGAGCGGAGCGCCCTGCTTGCGCAGAGTGCGACTAATACCCGGAGATTAAAACGGACGGGCCGCCCTTCCCCTGTTCTGTCTTGCACCACGCGAGGTTTGCCGTGCCGTCCGGTTACCCGGATTCGCGGTGGGCTCTTACTCCACCATTTCACCCTTGCCTGTGACCTTGCGGCCCATCGGCGGTATCTTTCTGCTGCACTATCTGTC
>JAYUHS010000116.1:0-1707 GCA_043766715.1 Luteolibacter sp. | reverse complement strand
TCGTCATACTCGGCTTGCATGGCCGGGGTGAGCTTGACGAAGTGGTTGCGGTCGGTGCGGTCGGGGAGCTCGGTCTCGACGTGGTGCTTGCGGCGGCGCAGCAGGATGGGGCGGATGCGTTCGCGCAGGGCGGGCAGGTTCCGGTAGTCTGACGGGCGGCCTTTATCGTCGAACTGATAGAACTCGCGGTTGAAGCGGAAGAGCGGGCCTAGCAGGGATGGGTCGAGGAAATCGACGATGGAATACAGTTCGTCGATGCGGTTCTCGATGGGGGTGCCGGTGAGGACGAAGGCATAGCGGGATTGCAGGCGCTTGACGGCTTGGGCGGTCTTGGTGGCCCAGTTTTTGATGCGCTGGGCTTCGTCGAGCACGACGATGTCGGGGCGGAGGTGCTCGTTGATGTCGAGGGTGTCGGAGACGACTTGCTCGTAGTTGACGATGGTGAAAAACGGCGGGCTACTGTCGGCATAGTAGTTCGCACGGACCGAGCGCGAGCCGTAGATGATGCGCTGGGTGAGGGTGGTAAATCTCCGGATTTGTTCCTCCCACTCGGCCTTGAGCGAGGCGGGGGTGACGATGAGGACGCGCTGGGCTTTTCCCAAGTGATGGAGCAATGCGCAGGCGGCGATGGCTTGGATGGTTTTTCCAAGGCCCATTTCGTCGGCTAACAGCGCTCGCTCACCGAAGGCGAGGTGGAGCATGCCCTCCCGCTGATAAGGGTAAAGCGGCTGGAGGGTGACGTGCTCGGGCTGGTGGCCAGCGACGACGCCGGTCTCGTAATCGCGCCGGAGCTGGCGGCGCTGGGTGATGCGGCGGCGGGATTCTAGGAAATGCGCGACGTCCTGTGAGATGCGGATTTTCGGATGCCGGCGGAGTTTTTCGATGATGGTGTCGTCCTCTGTTAGTAGATGCCCGTCGAGGTCGAAGAGTGGCCGCAGCGACTTGGGGAGCAGGTGAAAATTCCGTTCGATGCTCAAATTTTCGCCGTTAGGGACCAGGTCGAGGCGCGGTGAGTCGGATTTTTCAGCGAGCCGGAACTCGCCTTTGAATCGACGTTTGAGCCAGATCACGGTGGCTTCGATGTGCTTGCAGGTGCCAAGCCCGGCGGTGCGGAAATCCGGGCAGGTGCAGGAAACCGCGCGGTCCCTGAGATCGCGGATTTCAATCTGATAGACCATGCCGCTGGGGGACTTGACCGCGAAGTTAGAGAAGATCGGGTGCTCCGGGTGGAGGTTAGAAATCGAGTGCTTCTCGTCGCGGGCACGCTGGATGCGGCGGAGGATTTCATCCTGATCCGTGGTGCGCCAATCGGTGGCGGAGATCGGGATCGGGGCAGTCTTCTTTTTCGCAGCTTTCTTGGTGGGCATGGTCGGGTGGATGGAGGTGGCGAGATTAGGGGACTCGCGGGAATTTCGAGAAATCCGGTGCGCGTTTTTCGAGGAAGGCTTGTTTGCCCTCGCGGCCTTCTTCGCTCATGTAGTAGAGCAAGGTGGCATTACCTGCTAGATCGAGCAGGCCTATCTGGCCATCGCAATCGGCGTTGAGAGCGGACTTGAGACAACGCAGGGCGAGCGGCGAGTGGGCGAGCATTTCGCGGCACCACTGGAGGGTTTCCTTTTCGAGATCCGCGAGCGGGACCACGGTGTTGACGAGGCCCATTTCGAGCGCTTGCTGGGCGTCGTATTGGCGGCAGAGATACCAGATTTC
>JAYUHS010000115.1:0-1720 GCA_043766715.1 Luteolibacter sp. | reverse complement strand
GGCAGGTCAGGATTTTTAGCCGTAGGTAGTCCTCGTCTCGGAAGCCGTAGGCCCGGCGTTGGAGCACGCGGATGCGGTTGTTGAGTCCTTCCACGAATCCGAGCGGCACTTTGTTCTCGGTGGCGCAGTAGCTGGCGATGCCGTCCCAGTGCGTGCCGATCATGCGGGCGAACTTCTCGAACGGCGCGAGCTTCTGCCAGCGTAACCCCGACCTCCACTCCAGGAAGAAAAGCGCCGCCTGCTTCGGATCGTCGAAGTCCCACAGTTGCCCGAACTGTTCCTTCAGCAGGTAGGCTTTGTAGAGCCGGCGGTTCGCTTTGAAGAGCAAGTCGAGCGAGGCCCGGCCTTCCGCGCCGAGGTTTTCGCGGCGAGTCAACAGCGTGTACTTCTGGCCCTTGATGAAGTGGCGACACTCCCCTTTTAGCCGGCGGTATTCGTTTTTCCGGACCGCGTCGAGGGCGTCGTTGAGATGCCGGATGACGTGGAATTTGTCGTACACGATCTTCGCCTGCGGCGCGTTCCGGCGGGCCGAGTTGCGGAAGGCCTTCCACATATCCATCACGACCAACCGGATGCCGGTTCTGATTTCCGTGGGGATCGAAGCGTAGAAGAGATCCATCGAGGCTTCGGTGCGGTCGGTGCCGCCGAACCAGATGGCCCGTTTGCGAATGAGATCGGACACCACGATCCGGTAGCTGTGGCCCGGCCCGATGGAGATTTCATCGACGCCGAGGGCGGTCGGCGCGGGCGGGCCGGCGAGGTCGAGTTGCTCCTGCATGTAGAGCTTGTCGATCTCCTTGACGGTGTCCCAGTGGAGATCCATTTCGGCGGCGACGTCTCGGACGGTCGAGGTGCGGCAGCGGCTACCGACGGCGAGGACGAAGCGTCGGGTGTAGCGTGGGTTGGCGGCGAGCCAGGCGAGCCGTTCGCGTTTCACGCCGCACCGCGGGCAATCGACGCGGCGGAATTCGAATTCGAGAAACGCGGGGTGGCCGGCGCAATCCAGATCGCGGCTGCGTCGGCGGGCGTGGTCGTAAGAGCCGCGAAGGGACAACCCGCAGTGGCCGCAGACCGTTTTTTTTGGCGCCGCGTCAGTGACACGATGTAGTCAGCGGGGGCGCCGGGTTCGATGCGGACGGTCGTCGCCGGGACGAATCCGGGGTGCCGATAGGCGTCGCGGAGGGAGTGGTTTTTGGGCATCCGGAAATCAGAACCGATTTCCGAGGGGCCGGAAAGTCCATTCCGGCCTAGAAAAATAGTATGTTCAGGTGGGTAACGGGCGAGATTTTACCCACAGGAATCCGGGAAGAGCCTTTTGAAGGGTGTCGCCTGGACTGAATTTGCTTCGCTGTTGTAGGTGCTGAGCGGGTTGGGTTACGCAACCATTAACCGCGAACACGCACAAATGGCACAGATTGGGCAATTCCAAGCAGTTTGATCATAGATTTCCAAAAAGCAGTGAACGGTTACAGAAAATCGTCCGTCTTATTTAGATGCTGACGGATGTAGCCCGACGATAACTTGTAACGGCTGTTCATTACAAAGAGCAAATTCAGAATCCAAAGCGATTTCGGCGATTGTCGAGGATTTGCCCACAATCGAGGACGCTGACACGCCAGTGGACAGATTTGTCGACGAAGCCGCCGGCACGAGTGTTGCCTTGAGTTTCACAAGCCTTGGCGTCTAAGGTCGAGTTGCCACTGAGGTGTAACCCGTAGAC
>JAYUHS010000114.1:0-30517 GCA_043766715.1 Luteolibacter sp. | reverse complement strand
TGCACCACCATCAGCTTCGCGTTGTGGTGGCGGCTGCGGCTGTTCTTCTTCCTCGCATGGCTCAACGAGCACATCCCGGTGGCCAAGCGGATTAAGATCAGTTAGCGGAGAAATTATCATGCCGATCGTATTCACCAAGGATGGATTCCGATTCTTCTTTTACAGCAATGACCACACGCCAATCCACGTCCATGTGAAACGCGGAGATGCGGAGGCCGTTTTTGTCGTAGAAGGCGAGATTATGCTTCGAGAGTCTGTCGGAATGAAAACGAGCGAGCTTGCTAAAGCCGAAAATATAGCGAGCGAACATCAACAATTAATTATACAAAAGTGGCATGAATACTTTGATTGACACGCCCATATCCGCGAAGCACTCCTGCGGCCATATCATCATTCTTATGGGTAGCGGATTTGAGTTTTCGTTTCCTTGTGAGGCATACTCAAGACTGGAATTAGCGACTCACGAGGAACGCGCAAATATAGAACTGTCTCCAATGGGCCTACACTGGCCAGACCTCGACGAAGATTTGTCGATTCGTGGCTTATTACGCGACCATACTAACCGTTAACCGGTGCTTTCCAAATCAGCCGCACTGCATCCAGCCGGACGCGGGCGTTGCCGATGATGGCGGTGAGTTCGGCCTCACGCTGCTCAAGGGCGGTGATTTCCTCGGGCCGGATGTGGTCGTTTACTTCTGCAAGGTCGCGGAGTCGGGTGATTTCTGCGGCCATTTCCACCTGCATCCGTGCCATGGCATCTGCGATGACCGCGCTGCTGCTCGTGGTGCCGAGCGTGCGGACTTGCTCTAGCATGGCGGGCAGGAAAACGCGTTTCACTTTTTCATTCCGCATCAGTCCGGCTACATCGCCCTTCCGCAACCGTGGCTGGGTGAATGATGGATCCCCGCTGAGGTCGGTGCCCTTGTGATCTACTAAAATTCGCAGCGGTGTCTGCGGGAAAAACCGCTCAATGTGTAACCGCGCCGGTGCCACGCACTCGACGACGATCCACGTCTCTAGCAGGATAAGCTTCTCGCCGGGTGAGTCCCAGACGCCGAAGCTGGCATTTCCCGCTTCGGAGCCTAACATCAAGTCGAGTGCCCCTCGCACCATCGGGTGATCCCACGTCAGGAAGGTCTCTTGCTCGCGCTCTAACGCCCGCCGGCGATCCAGCGTCACCGTTATGCCGTCCGCCGGTAGCGAGAGAAATGCGTCCGACGTTGTGTCCCCCGGCAGCAGGAAATAACGACGATTTCCTAGCTCCTCGATGTTGACTCCAGAGAACTCGAACAGGTGAAGCAGGAACTCTTCGAAGCGAGCATCCTCATCCCACTCACGGATCTTACCCACGAGCCACGCGGAGCGCTCTGGCCGGTGTGAGCTGCGTTCTAGCAACCGGTCTTGGCCACGAGCGAGGCGTTCGGAAATTTGTTTCCGGCAAGCGATGGTCTTGGCGATGAGTGCGTCGATCCCCTCGCGCTCGCCGATGGCTTCTTCCAGATCGAACCGCAGCTCGCGCTGGATTTCTGCCGCGCCGGGCGGGCTGGCGCGGAAGGCATCCAGCCCCTCCTCCAGCCAGCGCATCCGGATTTCCTCGTCGGAGTTAGATAAGTAAGGGACGTGGACTTGGATGGTGCCTTTCTGGCCGATCCGGTCTAGCCGCCCGATCCGCTGCTCCAGCAGATCCACGTCTTCCGGGAGATCGTAAAGCACCAGATGGCGGGCGAATTGGAAGTTCCGCCCCTCACTGCCGATCTCTGAGCAGACGAGAATCCGCGCGCCGTCCGGCTCCGCGAAGAACGCCGCATTACGGTCGCGCTGGAGCAGGGTGAGATCCTCGTGAAACAACACTCCCTGCACTCCGGTCGCGGAAGTGAGCCTCTCTAGCACCTCCTCCGCCAGATCACGGCTCCGGGTGATGACGAGAACTTTTTCCTCGCCGAGCGTGGCGAGGAGCAACTCCAGCCATTTCACTTTATCCGCCGTGAGTGCGAGCCGTGGCTCACGCAGCGGGAAGCCGCCGAGCTTGGCGCGGGTGTTGCGGAACATCACTCGACCGACACCGAAGCCATCGAGTAGGTCGGAAATCAGCCGGGCGCGTGCGTCGGGCTTTCCGGCGATGAGGTCTGCCACGCGTTGTTCAAGCCGCTGGCGTCCGACGACGATTTTTTCTAACCTCGCATCCACTCCGCCGCCCGCCGCGAGTGATTCCACTGCATCCGCCACCTCCTCGTAGTGCAGAGTTTCTTCACGATAGTGCTCCAGCCCGACGTAGCGGTCCGGGTCTAGCAACTGGAGCCGCGCGAAGTGTCCCTCCGGCCCGAGTTGCTGCGGCGTGGCGGTGAGCAGTAGCAGCCCTTCTGTGGTCTCCGCGAGGCGGCGCACCATTTCATACGCCGGTCCTGCCCCATCTGGTGACCACTCCAAGTGATGCGCCTCATCCACAACTAACACATCCCAACCCGCCTCCAGCACCTGCGCTGCGCGGTCTTCATCACTCGCTAGAAAATCAACAGCCGCCAGCACCCATTGGCTATCGAGAAATGGATTGCACCCCGGCTCGCCATACTCGATCGCCTCGCAACGCGCCTCGTCGAACAAGCTGAACGAGAGCTGAAACCGCCGCAATAGCTCGACGAACCATTGGTGGACGAGTGGCTCTGGCACGAGGATCAACACCCGCTCGGCCCGGCCAGTGAGGATCAAGCGGTGTAAAATCAAACACGCCTCGATGGTTTTCCCCAAGCCCACTTGATCGGCTAACAATACCCGCGGCCTCGCCCGGTTCGCCACCTCGTCGGCGATGAATAGCTGATGCGGGATCAAATCCATCCGCGCCCCAGCCAGCCCGCGCACCGGTGAGCGCCGCATTTCCGCCCGACGGCGGAGTGCCTCGCCGCGCAGATCGAAGTCCGCAGGTGCATCCAGCTTGCCGCCGAACAACCGCTCCTCAGGTTTACTGAAACTGATCGTGTCGGATAAATCCTGCTCAGCCACCTCGCCGCCGTTCGTCTGGTAAATCCGTAGGCCGTCCAGCTCGCGCACTTGAGAGACGATCATCTCCTCGCCCGAGTGGATCTTAATTTGATCGCCGGGCATGAACCGCACCCGCCGCAGCGGTGCAGTGTCGGTGGCATAAATCCGCGTCTCGCCCGCCGCTGTAAAGGTGATTTCCACTCGGCCGTCACCGCTCTCACGGATGATCCCGAGGCCGAGTTCTGGCTCACCGTCGCTCACCCAGCGCTGCCCGCGCGTCCACGTATTTTTCATTCCGCCCTGCTCCACCATTTTTGTCAGACCAGCCGCTTTCTCGAAAAAAGGAAAGCGCAAAGGTTACCCTGCCTTGAGGTGCCAACCGCCTTACTTTAGGCTGTTCGACCTGAAACTGACATTTCAGAGTCTTGCCCCGCCCGATTGATTTTCCCATCCATGAGCCACCACATCATCACTCTCAAATGGGGAGATCGCTACGGACCGGAGTATGTGAACCGGCTCGCATCCGCCGTCCGCCGCCACACGACGACGCCCGTGTCCGTCGTCTGCTTCACGGATGATCCCTGTGGTATTGATCCCTCTGTGACGGTTTTTCCCATTCCAGAAATCGACCTTCCACCTGCGGTAAAAATTACTCCATGGCGCAAACTCTGCCTGTTCCGACCAGATTTACCGATCCAAGGTCTAGGGCTTTTTCTGGATCTAGACATCGTGATCACTGGGTCACTCGATGAATTTTTTGCCTTCGGAAATGAGGAGGATGTGCCGATCATCCACAACTGGGTGCCGTGGCATAAAAAACTATTTAGGCCCGACCCTCAGATCGGTAACTCCTCAGTTTTTCGTTTTAAGCTCAACCATTGCTCGTTCGTCTGGGATCAATTTCATCGCGAAAAGGAATGGGCCTTGGCGACCTTCCGCCCGCCACAAACCTATGTCACCCACTGCATCCGGCAGCGGATGAAATATTGGCCGGATGCCTGGGTCCGCAGTTTTAAACGTCATTGCCGACCCGGATTTCCCCTGAATTTCCTTTTGCCACCTAAGCTCCCATTTGATGCCCGCATTGTCGCATTTCATGGTAAGCCGGACCCAGACGAGGCGGCAGTCGGTTACATCGGAAAACATCTCAACCACCGCTCGAGGCCCGCTCGCTGGATAAGTGAGCATTGGAAATAGCCCAAGTCCCGCTCAAGGTGATATGCTCGCAAACCACCACTATCCGCTACCTTTCGACCATGGTCCGACACCAGGATGTAGTGCCTTCCGCGAGGATTGAGAATACTTCCCGTGGACCTCACCGTTTGACCGAACTGCATGACCATCATTACCATTAAGTGGGGTAACCGCTACCCTTCGACCTATATGAACCGCCTGTTCGAGGCGATCAAAAGCCACGGCTTCGGCGATGCAACTTTCCTATGTTATACGGACGATCCGACCGGACTGGAAGACGGGATCAAAGCGCAGCCTCTGCCGGACATAGCACTACCAGAGAAATACCGTTGGACGTTTTGGAGAAAGCTTTCGTTGTTCGATCCGGCACTGGGCCTGTCCGGGCCGTGCCTGTATTTTGATCTCGATGTGGTTATCACTGGCAACCTTCGGGCGCTAGCAGCGGATTGGAACGGCCAGCCGAGATTCATCCGTAACTGGTTAGGAAAGAAGACGGTGCGGCGGGGAAATTACGAGCGTATCAATTCATCTGTCATGCTTTTCGAGGGCAGCTCGGGCGCATGCGTGCTGCGGCGTTTCCATGCAGATCAGCAAGCCGCGTTTTCCAGCTACCCGACCGATCAGGGCTTCATCCATGACTGCTTCGCCGACCGGGCAGAGTTTTTCAAGGAAGGCCAATGCGTCAGTTTCAAGCGCCACTGCCTGCCGAAATTCCCGTTCAACCTCATCTTCCCCGCTCGGGTGCCGGACGGAGCCTGCGTGGTCTGTTTCCACGGCAAGCCAGATCCCCACGAGGCCGCAGTGGGCTACTATACCAGCCGACTCAAACACCGCTGCAAGCCGGTCAGCTGGATTCCTCTCTAACTTATCAAAACTCACGTGAAAATCACCCTCCGTAACCTGCCCTTGATCGGTCCCATCCTCCGCCGCCGCGCGGATCCCGCATGGCGGGTGACCAGCGCTCTACCTCAACGTCAGGGACTTGTGGTGCAGGTCGGGTCCAACGACGGAATCGGCGATCCGGTTTATAAACTTCTCCAACAACGGCCGGAGTGGCGGGCGATCCTTGTCGAGCCGGTTCCCTACGTCTTCGATCTACTAAAGAAAACCTATGGCGACGATCCGCGTATCCGGTTCGAGAACGTCGCCATCAACGCCGGCGAACCGCTGCCGTTCTACTGGGTCGACGCCCAAGCGGCCGTCGATCTACCGCACCTACCAGCACACTGGAACCAGCTGGGTTCGTTCATGAAGGACCACATTACCAAGCACCTTCTGGAACTGAAACCGTATGTGCGTGAAACGATGGTGACCGGCCTCACTCTCACTGGCCTTCTGGAGAAAAACGGTGTCGGAAACTTCGATTTTCTCCACATCGACACCGAGGGATACGATTGGAAAATCCTCAAGCAGCTCGACCTAAAGCGCTGGAAACCACGCGTGATCCTGTTCGAGCACAAGCATCTGAGCCGCGAGGAAATGGCCGAAGCACGCGCCTTTCTGAGACCCTTCTATCAAATCGTAAAATTGCGTAGCGATACCTTCTGCCGTCTCAAATAAACAACGCACCACGGTCTAAAAGGATCGATACAAGTTCGCTTTCGATGGGGACGAGTCTCGATTCGAAACTTGCTACGCTCGGTTCGAAGGCCACCAGTTCGGAAATCGCGACCCGAACGATGCGCTTGCGGGTTTCCAGATTTTTGAAATAGCCGGGAAGGAAACTATCGGCGGCGAAAGTCGTTTTCTCAGGTCGCACGGCAAACACAGGCCGCCCCGCTGCCACCGCTTCGGTGACCATGGTGACGCTGTCCTGAGTCACGAACACCCGCTCGGCGGAACCAAGAAACACCGCCATTTTCTTCTCCGGTTTTTCCGCCCACCAGACGGCGCGGGCGACGTGTTGGGGGTCGAGGGCTTTTCGCAGCAAATCTTCCGCCCGTGCGCCAGTCCGGCGGGAAGTGCTAACGAGCCAACGGATGTCGTGTTTCGTGGCAAGCACATTCATTTGTTCGCCGAGTGATCGCCAATCCGCAGCGGTGAAATCGTGGCTTGCCGAGGCGCCGCCGATGATCATCGCCCACAGCTTCCCTGCCGGCCGTTCCTGCCATCCGGCGGCGGCGGCATTGACCAACTCGGGCGTAACACCAGTGGGGATCATCTCGACCGGCACATCGTTACCGGCGGTTTCTAACGACGATGGTGTGAACACTGTATGAAACCACTCCGAAGGGTATGGCTTCCGCTCGCCGAGAAACACCAGCGGCGCACCGGTTTTCAATGCTAAGCCGCGAGCAGCAAACACCGCCTTACCGCCGCTGGCGACGATCAGGTCCGGTTTCGACGCAGGGATTTCACAGCGTAACCAATGTTTGATGAAACAGTCGGGCAACCCCCTGTTTCCCATCCACAGCCTGACGAGTTTGCGGGCGAGTCCATTGAGCTTTGGGCGGGTTTGGATGATGGTAGATTCTAGGTTGACCCGCCGCGCGAGGGCGGCGACGAAGCCTTCCGACTGGCTGATGTGGCCGGGGCTGCCTTCGCTGATGATCCAGACCACTTGCTTCATGGCACCGCTTCTGGCAGAACGAGAATACCATTCATTTTCGTACAACGGCCGAGCCGGTAGCCGTGGGAAACAAGTAGGTTTTTGAGTGATTCGCCACCTTCACCGACAATTTCGCCAATCACAAACCGAGGCCACAACGGACGAGGGGCGGTTCTGAAAAAAGCTTCGAGTACAGGGACTTCAAAACCCTCGATGTCGATCTTCATCGCATCCACTTTCGACACGCCCGCCTCCACCAAAAGATCCAATAGCGGCCTGCCAGCCACTCGGCGACCGGAACCTTCCGAGCGCACGGCGGTCTGGCCGATATTGCCCGCGTGCTCCTCGATAACCACTTCGCAATGCGTCGGGGTGACTGCACAGGGATAGAGCGTGACGGCCGAAGTCAGATCATTGATTGCCAAATTGTGGCGCACGCGCTCCAGCATGACCTCCGTCGGCTCGACCGCGATGACTCGCAGGCCGGCATGTTTTTGAGCCAGTGCCCAAAAGGTGTAAAATCCGGCGTTCGCCCCGACATCGAGGAAAACAGCGCCGGGATACAGGGCGTCGCGCAGGGCCTCCCGCTCTGGAACATCGTGGAAATTTGGCATGGTCAGCCAGCGTTGCTCAGTGAGATTTCCCCGGGTGCCGAGGCGGAGTTTCAAACCCCAGATCTCACGGTCATAGACGTCCTGTCGGCTGTGTTTCAAAGGTTTTCGCAACAGGAAGGCGAGCTTGCGGAAAATTCGGTTTACTGGCAGCAGGTCGATCAGTTTGAGGCTGAGTGCGGAGACGCCACTCGGTTTCCAAGTGCCCCATGGGGAAGTCGTATCGAAGTTCATGAGGACAAAATTGTCAGGAATTCATTCGCACCAATGCTGAGCCACCCAGTCGGAAGGCAGCACGAAACGTGAGAAGTGCCTATGCCATCTTTTACCACTGTCGCGGTTCGCCCAAACCCAGCGCACGTGTCCGATCCGGCTGTGGATAGGCGCCTCGTCGGACCAACGGCCCTTAATCGCATCCGGCGGTTTAGGGTGCCCCGGGAAGGTAATGATTTTCGCGCCCTGTGGTAAAACGGGAGGTCGCGAGTACCGCAATGGCCAGATGCCCATGCAGTGCAGGCCAAAATGCTTGGTCCAGGATTCCGGCCAGAATTTGATGCCACCTTTCACTCCGGCGGTGACGTAATTTTGCTCGAAGCGGTATTTGCGTGAAATATTGACAGGATCGGCTTGTAAGTTTTCCAGCATGTAGGAATTCCCGCCGATGGGGAAACGGAAGACTGAAGTTTGACCATGCCTGCCGAAAAAGCGGACCCAGTTGCGGGCGGTGATGACGTCTTGCGGATTTCCGTAGGTGAAATAGTCGTCGATATTGGCAACAATGACGGTGTCGAGATCGATAAACAGGGCCGTGCCCGTTAGTCCGCTGAGTTCCTTGCCCCAGAGCGCGATTTTAGGCCACTTCCCAGGCACGTCTGCTGGAATTTCGCAGCCGAGGGATGGCAGCGGCAGGCATTTCACTTCGGAGCGGATGCCGGTCGTGTTATCGGTAAAACAAACGAGGGTGAAGTCTCCGGTCAGATTCCGGCGACACATCGCCCACATAATGTTCACATATTCGGGGCCATAAACCGTGCCCCACTTGATGCAAATGACTTGTTTCATCGAGGACAGGCAAGCAGGGAGCGGTAAATATCGAGCGTAGAATCAAGCATCCGGGTGAGTGTAAAAACCTTATTTGCCTCAGGGCGAGTCCCACCGTCCAAGATCTTTCGTGTGAGGTCAATGGCGCTTTGGAGGTCGCCCGGCTTCACCAATCCTTGGGGAAAAAGAACCCGCAGTTGCTCGCCCACCCCACCATGGTCATAGCCGACTACGGGTTTCCCTAAGCTCAGAGCCTCCAACGAGACTCGGCCAAATGCCTCGGGAGCGGTAGAAAGCGAGTAGACCACCTCGGAAACCGCCATGATTTCCCGCAGGTCTGCACGATGTCCAAGAAACGAGACATGGCCACTCACCCCAAGCGTGCTGGCGAGGGACTCGAGCTCACCCAAGAAGGCGAACTTCTTGGGGTGCGTTTCTCCCACGATCAGGCCGTGAACCGGCAGGCCATCCGCAGTTAGTTTTGCGATGAGGTGGAGGAAATCGACTTGGCCTTTCCAGCGAGTCAGGCGCGCCGGCATCAGCAAGGTGATGCGTCCCTCTAACTTCGGGTGGGCGGCTTGCCATTTCGCTAACCACTCGGCATGGGGAACGAAATCCACTGGATAGACCGACTGCTCGTCCACACCACGATGGATCACGCTGACCTGAGAACGGTCGGTCTGCGGATAGTTTTTTAGGATATACTCCTTCACACTTTCTGAAACGGCGATGACTGCCTCGCCCTTGGTCATGATTGCGGAATAGGCGTTCACCGAGTAGAACCCATGAACGGTGGTCACCAGCCGGGGCCGGGTGCGTGGGTCCATGGTTTTCCATGCGAGCCAAGCAAGCCATGCCGGCAGCCGCGAGCGCAAGTGGATGATATCTGGCTTCTCCCGGATGAAAACTCTCCTTAGCGCCGCCACTTGGGTCAGCGAGGCGAGTGACTTGCGATGCACCGGCATCCCGAGATGACGTGATCCTGCTCGTTCTAAGTCCTCGACGAGGCGGCCACCGTTGGAAATGACGATGGATTTATGTCCTTCCGCGACCAGCCGCGCGGCCACTTCGAGCGTCCCACGTTCGACACCGCCGGCGTTGAGCTCCGGGAGAATTTGGATGATTTTCATAACGGCGATTGGGTCATTTCCAAACAACAGACATTGATCGCCGGATCGGGGTCCTTCCAGATAGATTCCTCCCGTTGCGGGCCTGCCCAATTCACTTTCATTTCTGAAGCTCATCAGTCCTCCCGCTTCTTCTCAAGTCCATTCAGGCGCTCCACCCGCTTCTGATTTTCCCGAAATCGGCCCGCCTCAACTCATGCCCCATGCCGAGCCGAATTAACACTCAGCGGTGGGCGGTCTCATTCCGCCTATGCGAAGCGCCCCTGCACCGGACTTGGATCGTTTTTGAACTCCACTCACTGTGTAGTGGCTTCTGCCGCCTACAATGATCACGTCGTGGTTTTGATCATGGGTAATAAATCGCAAATGCTTCTGGTTGAGGTCCGTCGTGCCAAGTGTCTCGTATGTCGTAATCACCGCATTTCAACACAAACGGCGCTTATTTAAGGCATAGGATCCTTAATATTTTCCACTAAAATGCGGACAGGCGACTCAAACGAAATTCCCCACTGTCCCGCTCCCACTCAAGGAGGGCCGGACGGTGGGGAAATTGATCGGAATTCTATAAATTACTTCTTCTCAGGCGTGTAGGGGAGCGAGGAGTTGTGAGCGATGAGGCGCAGCTTGCCGTCTTCACTCTTCTTGAAGACGAAGGTTTTATCCACCATCACCTCCGTGCCATCCTGTTTGGTCACCCAGACGTTGCCCATGGTGATGGCGATGTCACCATGGATCTGGATGCCCTCATCCCCATCACCCAAGTTATCATAGCGAGCCTTCACCCATGGAGTGAGAGCGAAACCCTTATCTTCCGGGAAATTCGGATCGCCGCCCACAAAGTAAGAAAGTGCGCCTGCCTTGGTGGGGCGGAATGTATTCTTGCCGTAAGCCAAGGTTGGCTTGAAGAAGACACTGCCGTTGTCGTAATCGTAAGCCTCGCTTAGGACCTTCGTCGCGAGTGCTTTCGCATCGCCACCCTCGGTGCTTACTTTACCGATGGCTACCAAGGCATCACACCATGCTTGTTGAGCGGCATTCACTTGTGCCTTGGTGATCTTTTCTCCGGCCGCAGCAGAAGTTGCGCCCGTGAGGCAAAGACCGCTGACGAGAAGTGCTGTTAGTAGTATTTGTTTCATATTGTTGTTAGTTTAGTCTTTAGTTAAGTGATCAGTGAGAACAAGAATCTCTCCGCTGGCGCTGGACATTCACCAAAAGGTAGCGATTTTGCCGAATAGAAAATACTGCCAAAATTCTACTTAGAAAATGAGTCACTCCGACGTGGGTGCTTCCCGGGAAGCACACTAGCGAGAGACTTCGTTGTCGCATCTGATCCGATTGTCCAAGAATGAGCTTTTAGAACGTCCAAGTGAGATCTGCGGTAATCCGATTTTTCATCAGGCTATCCTCCTGATCCGTCAGGGGAATTTCGTAGGCAAATCCCGCCGTCACTGCGTCCGAGAGGCGTGACCGAAAGCCGATTGCTGCCGAAACAAAATCCGGACTATCAGACGCATTCGTCGCGCCGAGATTGAAGAGATCACCGCCTTCAAACTGGACCGCGCCTGGAATTCCACCACCGAGTTGATTGCCGAAATTGCCTCTACCATCGCCTTCCTCAATGACGTGGAACCAGTTGACCTCAACCAATGGGATAAACCATCTAGAAACCTCATAGCTCGCGTGAGCACTTGCCCACCCCATCGTCGTCTGTTCGTCAGAAAGCGGGATCTGGAGGCCTGCACCACCTGCAAATTGCCAGTCATCAACAAGCTTTAATCCCGAGCCGATCAGGTTCACGAGTCCTTTTCCTTCGCCTTGGAGCACATCCGAATTTCCCGTCGGAAATTCAACAGTGAGCGAGCCACTCACTGCGGTTTGCGAGGCTGGATCCAGTAGGAATGCATATTTCAGTCCCCCGCCGAGATTGGCGAATCCTGTGGAATCCGTGAATGCTGGATTATCAAAATTCATATCAACATAACCATCCTTCGTCGCAACGACGGAGAGACGATCACTCAATGCATATTCAAACTGCAGTGCATACAATTGCACATCACCTCCAAAGGGGGCTGAACCGCCGCTCGCATTGATTTGATTTGGAAGCACATGTTGCATGAAGATCGGGTGAAGATTCGTGGTTGGGAGTGCGAGATCAAATAAAGTGGGGTTACTGATAGGACGCCGAGCTTGTTCGAAGCCACTATGAGTGACCGATGGCGAAGTTTCTGAAAAAACACTGCCTGCTTGAGATATGGAATGGACTAGTCCAAAGATACTGATCGAAGTGATGTTTAGTAGTTTCATAGACGCCGCTTTCTATCTCTGCAACTAAGAGCGCGCAGGTAGAAAGATTGAGCAAATTTCCAAGCCATTGACCGGCTTTGGTCTTCCTCAATCTTCAAGTGAGACAGAGAAGACGGATTATGCTCCCCAGTCTGATTCTTCTAACCATCGACCTAATGTTTCTTCGAGTTCTTCGTCGCGTTTGACGTTAAACGACTCCCCTGCGGCGACAGTGATGCGGCGGCCAGCGCTGTTTTGGAAATGGAGGAGAACCGGAGTGGGGCCGGGATGATTCCCGAGGGCGAGCTTGATCTCGATGAGGTCGCGTTCGCTGTGGCGAGTGCTCCAGAGCACCAGTTCGAGCGGACCGTTTTGGTTAGTAGCCGTGCGTTTTGTTTTTACCTCGCCGAGTTCGTAGCCAGTGATCCGACGGCCACCGGTGCGGTCGTCTAATTGGATATTACCTTTGAGTTTGATGATCTTCCCGGGTTCTAGCAGTCCTGAGTCGCGAGCGGGCACGAAGGTTTCGCCCCACAGCATGATTTCTGCGCTGCCGGTAAAGTCCTCCAAGATCAGCACGCCGAAGGGCTTGCCGGTCTTGGTCATCTTCGCGTCGAGTGAGCGAACCATCCCGGCGAAGGGAAATCGCTCACGCGGATTGGAGAGGTCGATGTCATCGATGAGGCCAAGTCTGCGATATTTGTTGGAGTCGATCACGCTGCGGAATTTGTCGAGCGGGTGGCCGGTCACATAAAATCCTAGCAACTCTTTTTCATGGGCGAGCCGTTCGTCTTTCGTCCACTCGGGGATCGTTGCGTCCGTGCGTTGGGATTTCGTTTTCGCGGCGGGAGCAGAGAAATCCATGGAATCAAACATGGAAACTTGGCCGGATGCGCGGTCCTTTTGCGCGGAAGAGGCCGAGGCGACGACTTGTTCGAGCCGCGCGCACATGCCTGCTCGGGTGTCCCCGGTCCAATCCAGTGCTCCAGCTTTGGCGAGGTTTTCGAGGATGCGCTTGTTGACGGCCTTGGAGTCGAGGCGAGTGGCGAAATCATCCAGTGAAGTAAATTTCCCGTTCCGTTTCCGATCTTCGATGGCGATGGCCATGGCTCCCTCGCCGCAGTTTTTGATGGCGGCGAGGCCGTAGCGGATGCCCTTGGAGCCATTCGGCGTGACCTCGGGAGAGAACCGGAGCTGTGACTGGTTGAGATCCGGTGGTAGAATTTCTAACCTCATGCGGTGGCACTCGGAAACGAAAACGCTGATTTTGTCAGTGTTGTGGATCTCGTTCGACAACAGTGCGGCCATGAACTCCACGGGGTGATTCGCTTTCAGATAGGCCGTCCAGTAGGAGATATGGCCATAACAGGCGGAGTGGGATTTGTTAAATCCATAGCCGGCAAACATGGCGATCTTATCGAAAATTTGGTCAGCAAGTTTCTTACCGATGTTGTTCGTCTTCTCCGCACCCTCCACGAATTTCGCGCGCTGCTTCTCCATCTCGACCGGGTCTTTCTTGCCCATCGCGCGGCGCAGCAGGTCGGCACCGCCGAGTGAGTAGCCCGCGAGCACCTTGGCGGCGTTCTGGACCTGCTCTTGATAGATCATCACGCCGAAAGTATCGCCGCAGACGCTTTCTAATAGTGGATGCTCATACATTGCGCGGGTGCGGCCTTTTTTCACGTCCAGCATCTGGTCGATGAACTGCATGGCTCCCGGGCGGTAAACGGCGAGAAGGTCGATGATATCATCGATTTTCTCGATGGCATACTTCCGGCAGGTTTCGACCATGCCGCCTGATTCAAGCTGGAACACTCCCATCGTCTCACCGCGGTTGAGTAATTCGAAGGTCTTCCAATCTTCTAATGAAACATTCTCAATCGTGAAACCCGGCGTGTGCTCGCGGATGTGCTGGACGGCTTCTTGGATGACGGTGAGGTTCTTCAGGCCGAGAAAATCCATCTTGAGAAGACCCACATCCGTGATGGCCTTCATGTCATACTGGGTGACGACTTCCCCTTCGTTTCCGCGTGTTAGCGGGACGTGCTCGTCGAGCGGTCGGTCGCCGATGACGACACCTGCGGCGTGCACGCCGACATTTCTGGCGAGGCCTTCGAGCTTGGTGGCGTAACTCCAGAGTTGCTGATAGGTCGAGCTGCTTTCGATGAGTTCCTTGAGCTCGGGCTTGGATTCATACTCGTCTTTGAGTTTAATGTCAGGTTTCGCCTCGATCATTTTTGCGATCCGGTCGCCCTCGCCATAGGAAATTCCCATGACTCGGCACACATCGCGCAGGACACTTTTAGCGCCGAGTTTGCCATAAGTAATGATGTGGGAAACGCTGCGTTCGCCGTATTTTTTCCGGACGTAGTCGATGACTTCCACCCGGCGGCTTTGGCAGAAATCGATATCGACGTCGGGCGGGCTGACGCGTTCAGGATTGAGGAAACGCTCGAAAAGTAGGCCGAAGCGCATCGGGCAAATGTCGGTGATACCCATGGCATAAGATGCCAGTGAACCTGCGGCGGAGCCCCGGCCAGGGCCGACTGGGATATTATGATCGCGTGCCCATTGGATAAAGTCGGCGGTGATGAGGAAGTAGGAGGCGAATCCTAACTGGTTAATGATATCTACCTCGTATTTCAGGCGGTCGGAAATTTCTGAGGTTGCCGCTTTTTCGGCTCCGTAGCGTTTCACGAGTCCTTCGCGACAGACTTTCATGAGGTATTCTTCGCGTGGGCTACCGTCTGGAGTGCCGAATTGTGGGTATTTTTCCGAGCTGGTAGAATCCAGCTTGATCGTGACATTGCACCGATCGGCGATTTCGAGTGTCGCATCACAGGCACCGGGGACATCGGCGAAAATCTCGCGCATTTGCTCCGCAGTCTTGAAGTAAACTTCCGGAGTGTAGTGCATGCGTTTCTCGTCGATCACTAAATGACCGGTGCCGATGCAGATCATGACGTCGTGCGCCTCATGATCGAACTTATTGAGGAAATGCACGTCATTCGCGGCGACGACTTTGAGGTCCATTTCCTTGGCGAACTTGAGCAAGGTCGGAGTGACGAGCCGCTGCGGCTCAAGGCCGTGGTTGTGGATTTCTACATACGTGTTGTTCTTGCCGTAGATCTCTACCAGCTCAGTCAGGGTCTCGCGGGCTTTTTCCTCGTCGCCGGCTCGTAGCCATTCGTTCACGGGTCCGGAAATACAGCCAGTGAGGCAAATGATGCCTGCGGCGTATTCCCGCAGTGTGTCGCGATCGACCCGGGGTTTTCCGTAATAAAGCCCTTCAAGATTCCCTTTGGAAACGAGCTTGCTGAGATTATTCCAGCCCTCGTTGGTCTCGGCGAGGAGTGTGAGGTGAGTGGATCGCTTCCGACCTACCAGCTCCTTCTTGTCCTCCATTTTCCCGGGAGCGAGGTAGATTTCGCAGCCGAGGATGGGTTTGACGCCCGCTTTTTTACATTCTTGGTAAAATTTGATCGCGCCGTAGAGGTTCCCATGGTCGGTCATCGCCACTGCTGGCATACCGAGTTCTTTGGCTTTTTTGGCGAGATCCTTGATGCGGATCATGCCGTCGAGTAGGGAAAATTCGGTATGCAGGTGGAGGTGGACGAAGGAATCTGACATCGGTCGGGGCGACTTTAGCGGGCAGGTGGTGAAGGGCAATTTTTCCCGAGAGAAAAGATTTCAACCCGCAGTGGCGTGGCGTCCAGTGAGGGGGCGGAGTCCAGCGGTTCAGAACTCGCAATTCCCTGGGGTGCGGGCAAATGGAATGACATCGCGGATGTTAGTCATCCCGGTGACGAACATCAACATGCGTTCGAAGCCGAGTCCGAAGCCGGCATGGGGGACGCTGCCATACTTCCGCAGATCCGAATACCAGCCGTAGGCACTGGGATCGAGATTGTGTTTTTTAAAGTTCTCCATCAGCACGTCTAACCTTTCTTCGCGTTGGCTACCGCCGATGATTTCGCCGATGCCGGGCACAAGGACATCCATCGCGGTGACGGTCTTACCGTCATCATTGAGACGCATGTAGAACGGTTTGATTTCCTTGGGATAGTTGAAGACGGTGACGGGTTGTTTGAAATGCTCCTCTGTGAGCCATCGCTCGTGCTCGGACTGGAGGTTGAGGCCGTATTCCACGGGAAATTCGAAGGTTTTCCCGCTGGTTTTCAGTAGTTCGACCGCATCCGTGTAGCTGATGCGTTCGAACGGCCGACTTGCGACGAACTCCAGCCGCTCGCGTAGTCCTTTATCGACGAACTTTTCAAAAATCGTTAAATCGCCCTCGTTGTTAGTTAGCGCTTCATTGACTAAGTATTTCACTAAGTCCTCTGCCAAATCCATATCTCCTGCGAGGTCGCAGAAGGCGACTTCTGGCTCGATCATCCAGAACTCGGCAGCGTGGCGAGTGGTGTTCGAATTTTCCGCACGAAACGTCGGGCCGAAGGTATAGATATTCGAAAGCGCACAAGCGAAAGTCTCACCTTCGAGCTGGCCGCTGACGGTTAGGAAAGCCCGTTTGCCGAAGAAATCATTCTCTACTTTGGAAATGTGTTCATCGGGTAAGGTGGTCACGCGGAACATCTCTCCGGCGCCTTCGCAATCGCTGGCAGTGATGATGGGTGTGTGGACGTAAATGAAATCACGCTCTTGGAAGAACTTGTGCACGGCATAGGCCATGCGGCTGCGCATCCGGAAGACGGCACCATAGAGATTCGTGCGGGGCCGGAGGTGGGCGATGGAGCGTAAGAACTCGGTGCTATGGCCTTTTTTCTGGAGGGGGTAGTCCTCGGGTGCTTCACCAAGGAGTTTGATGGAGGACGCTTGCATTTCCCATGTTTGGCCAGCGGCGGGGGACGGGATCAATTTCCCCCGCACTTCGACAGAGGCTCCGGTGCTCATTTTTGCAATGCCTTCGTAGCCTGGGATGCCCGCGTCGGCGACAATCTGGAGATTTCCTAAGCAAGTACCATCGTTGAGTTCGAGGAAAGAGAATGCCTTAGAATCCCGGCGGGTGCGGACCCAGCCCGCGACGTGGAGGTCATCGCTGGGTTCGGTGCGCTTGAGGACGTGTTTGATCAGCGATCGCATGTGCATGGATTATCCAGAGCGACCGAGCTTGTCAAAGCAGGTGAGGGGAATCCTCGCAATGGATGCTTCGGCGTTCGCAATGGATGCTTAGGTGTTCGCAACGGGCACTTCGGCGTTCGTAATGGGCGCTTCGGTGTTCGCAACGGGTGCTTCGGCGTTCGTAACGGGCACTTCGGCGTTCGTAATGGACGCTTCGGCGTTCGTAACGGGCACTTCGGCGTTCGCAACGGCTACTTCGGCGTTCGCAACGGCCACTTCGGCGCTCGCAACGAGTATTTAGTAACTCGCTGCCGTCAATCCGGCCTTGGCAGCGACTTGTGGGCACCGTCGCAGAGCGGTGGATTTCCGGTGTGTTTGCACTGGCACCACCAGACGGTTTTTTTCTCCGTCACTTCGTATTTAACGGGTTGCAGGCCGGTGCCTTTGTGCGAGCCGTCGCAAAAAGGTGGATGACTGGAGCGGCCACACGAGCACCACCAGTGGGTGCCGGCCTCGACTTCGAGTGGGAGAGGCTTGAAGTCGCAAATGATCGGATCGGCAGGCATCGGTGGATGGGAGTGATACTTTAGTTTGAGCGAAATCGGGAAGCCGGTAGGGCTACGGGCTTCACTTGAGTCGCGAGAATCGGCTGGGCGTTTCCGGTTTGCACGGAAGCTGTCGCGGGTCTGCGGTCGAGTTTGGGGTAAATTTGGGCAGGCACTTCGTTTAGAAACGTTGCTCCAAGCCACCCTGCGAGGATGACCGACGAACCACCTACAAAACGACGAGTGCTCATGAGTTAATACGGGTATGCTTACTATTCCCGGGCGTAGGCTTCAGTTTTTAAGCGTGAAATAGCAATCTTAAATGTGAGGGCAGAGGCATAACTCTTTCCTTTCAAAAGGGGATTGTCGTCATGCGTCCGCCCGGCTAGCTTCCGCGCCACGGGATTTCCGCCGCGGCAGCCCGTCACCGATAGCAACTTTCCAATTTTCCCATGGGCATTTTCAGCAAACCTCGCCTGCGCAGCCTTGATCGACGTGAAGACATGCCAGAAGGCCTCTGGCTCAAGTGCCCGGACTGTGGCGCGCTGGTCCACATGCTGGAACTCAAGCAGAATCTCCACGTCTGCCCGCACTGTAGCCATCATTTCTTGGTGGATTCTCGGGACCGCATTGCCATGCTTGCGGACCCGGATTCCTTCGAGGAAACGGAGGTCGGGTTGATCTCTGCGAATCCACTGGGCTTCGCGGGCTACGCTGAGAAGACGGCGGCGCTCCGCGAAAAAACGGGATTGGACGATGCGGTGATTTCTGGACGCCTCACGATCAATGGCCAGAAGGCGATGATCGCGGTGATGGATTTTAAGTTTTTCGCGGGATCGATGGGTTCGGTGGTTGGGGAAAAAATCACTCGCGCCATCGAGATGGCCATCGCTGAAAAACGCGGGGTCATCATCGTTTCCGCCTCGTCGGGAGCGCGGATGCAGGAAGGGATGCTTTCTCTGATGCAGATGGCGAAAACCTGCGGGGCGCTGGCACGGCTGTCCGAGGCGAAGCTGCCTTACATTTCCCTGCTGACCCACCCGACGACCGGTGGTGTCACCGCGTCTTTCGCCACCATCGGCGACATCAATCTTGCTGAGCCCAAGTGCATGATCGGCTTCGCAGGGCCGCGGGTGGTCAAGGAAACGACTCACCAAAATCTGCCGCCGGGCTTCCAAACGGCGGAGTTCATGCTCGAGCACGGCTTGATCGATGCCATCGTCCATCGGTCGAAGTTGCGTGAGCGGCTCGGCAGTCTGCTGGCTTACATGATGCCGGGGTGACTAGCCTTCCCCGGGCGGCGTGATCACGACCAGCCGCTCGACGCCGCGTTTAGAAAATTCCTCCCAGTAGCGTTTTTCCCATGCGACGGTGCGGCTCCGGCGGTCTTCTTCAGTGAGTTTTTCCCACTCTGCGAAGCCGATGGCGCGGGCGAGATCCCGGTCTGAGAGCCGGACGGCGAGCTCGTCCCAGAAGCTTTCATTGCGGAATTCTTCGTAGCACTCGTGGTAGAAGAGGTGCTCTTCCTTCTCCATTTTCACCCGGAAGCGCTGGGTTTCCTCGTCGAACTCGATCCAGTCGCCGAGGCCTGAGTGCCCGGCTTTTTCGAGAATTTTGCTTTCTAAATTTTCGAAGGCGGTGACCTGATCGCTGGCCGTTTCCTTCTGGTTCCAAGACGCGACATTCGCGGCGAGGCTGACCATTTCCACGAGGGTGGCGAGTTCGTGATCTGAGAGACGCAAATGCATTCGTGGAGCGAACAAACCACCGGCAAGCGACTGCGGCAAGCTTGCAACACTCAGTGCTTGATCTTGGGAAATTCTCTGGTCAGTTTCCCGCTCTGCCCGCACGAGTAGCTCAGCGGTAGAGCGGTCCGCTTACACCGGATTGGTCGGCGGTTCGATCCCGTCCTCGTGTACCAGTTTTTTCCCCGCAGTGGGGGGAAATTTACAAGCGCCAGACTTCGAGCGCCTCGCCTTTCCGGCAAATTTCTGAGGTTTCGACCACCTGTCCGCGGCTGAGCCAACCTTGATTCCACTCGACCCAGTGGGCGCGTCCGGGGGCCATGAAGGAACCGGTGTTGATGATGCGACGGCTGTCCCGCAGCCACGAACCCTCGCGATGAAAGTGGCCGATGACGAGGACCTCGGCTTGCGGGAAATAGCGGTCGCAAAACGTCGCTCCTGCCGAGGCTTGGGTGAGCCACGCTTCGATCATTTTCACTGCTCGGCGCGGTGGGACGATGGCATCCCAGGTCCGTTCAATGAGGCTGCGGCCGGTGGGGTGCTCGACGCTGCAGAGCTCGCGGGCGATTTTCCGGGCGAGCCGGAGCCGTTCTTCCACATCGCTTTCGGCGTGAGGATGCTGATGCCATAACTCCATGACGCGTTCGCCGCCGACGAGGATTTCCCGTTTCCACGGCGAGCCGTCGAAGAGGAGTGCGTCGCCATGGGTGATGACGATCCGTCCCTGCGCCAGCTCGACATAGCCGGGGCCGGGCCAGCCGGGATCGTGATTTCCTGAGAGGAAAATGGCTTCGGCTCCTTCCTTGCGGCAGAGTTTCTGTAACTCAGCTAACATTTCCGACGAGCGGGTGTGAAATTGGCGTGCGAGTTCCTGCCAAGTGTCGCCATTGAAAATCACGGTCGCTGCTCCGGCGATGAGTGGGCGGAGCGAGGAAACCTCGCGGATTCTTGAAACTTGATGACCGAGATGGAGGTCCGAAAGGATCCGAACGGGCTCATTCATGAAGGGTCCGGCGTTGGCGCACCGCCTCAAACACGCAGACGCCGGCGGCGACGGAGACGTTTAGGCACTCGACTTTTCCGGCCATGGGGATGGCGGCGAGGAAATCGCAATTTTCCTCTGTAAGGCGGCGCATGCCTTTGTCCTCAGCGCCGAGGACGAGGGCGAGCGGGCCCTTGAGATCGAGGTCGTAGATGGACTCGGCAGTCGCATGATCCGAGGTGCCGACGAGCCAGACTCCGGCGGCTTTCAGCTTCTCCATGGTCCGTGCGAGATTGGTGACTTGGGCGAATGGGACGTGATCTGCCGCGCCGACGGAGATGCGGCGCACGGTCTCGGTGATGCCGACGGCCTTGTCCTTGGGGGCGACGACGGCGTGGACTCCGGCGGCGTCGGCGGTGCGGAGGATAGCTCCGAGATTGTGCGGGTCTTGAACGCAGTCGAGGATGAGAATGAAGGGTTCTTTCTGCTCGGCGACGATGGCCATGAGGTCGTCCTCATCCAGTGATGGGGTGATGGTTTCCACGGTCTGGACGTGGCGATTTTCGCGGGCTTGCTTGTTATTTCCGCCATGCGGTGCGGAGAAACGCGGTTTCATGAGAGAAGTTTTTACCGAGTGATGCGGTGGAGTCGAGCGTGATGGTGGGGGGAATGCGGGCCACGAAAAAAGGCGGCTCGCTTTCACGAGACCGCCATGGGGGGAGGGGGGAAATCACAATCAGGGAGCGATGTCCACTTGCAGGCGGGCGAAGATTTTCCCTTGGCCGGATGGGAGGGTGTAGGTGATGAAGCCCGGCTCGATCACGGTGCTGGAGGTGACATCGGTCCAGTTAGTCAGATTGGTGGAGGTGAAGACCTTGTAAGTGGCTCCGGGGGTGGCTGCGGGATGGGGGAAGGAAATTTTTCCCGCGGCATTTGGTTGTGGATTCGGAGTGAACGAGGAGCCGGTGGTGCCGAAGAAGTATTCGACGCCATTTTTCACACCGTCGTTATCGAAGTCGAGCAGTGGACCTTGGCCACCGACGTTGGCGGTTTTCCAAGTGTCATAGCCGCCGGTGGATGGGACGCTGACTACGACTTGGGCGATGCCGATTTGCTTGGAAGAACCCGAGCCGGTGGTGTCACGGTCGGACACCCATGATAAACTGAACTCGGCACCGGGGGCGATGGTGAGTCCGGTTAGGTTCGCGGATACCGTGGCATCGAGTCCAGAGGCGGTGCTGTAGGCGAGTGCTGGAATGACGGTGGTGATGGCTCCGGTGGTGATGGCGACGGTCCACTTGGGTGAGCGGCCTTCCGGGCTGGTGGTGGAGACCTTGGTGCGTCCTAGGTAGGAAACATTGAGGGCGGCGAGGTTCGCTCCGGTGCCATTTATGAGCCTGAGGGTGACGGTGAGATTTCCCGAACTGCCGATGTGGCGATAGCCGAGGACGCCCGGAGCGGTCACGCCACCGAGGAAGCCGCCGGTGGCGGAACCGGTGCCCCAAGTTCCGGCATAGCTCTGGATGGGGGTGACGGAATCAGAAATCGCAGTCCATCCGACGGGATTGGTGCCGAGGTAGTTGTCGAATTCTTGGGTGTAGCGGGTGACGAATGTCGGCGGGGGAGCGAGGGTGGTGAATGCCACGGATGTCGTGTAGCTGGTGCCTAGGGAGTTGGTGGCATAGCCGCGGACGGTGTAGCTCGTCGCGGCGGTGAGGCCGGTGAGTGATGTGGTGTAGGCTCCTACGGCTGGGGTGGCGTCGGTGGTGGTGGTGACACCATTTCCGCCGATTTGCGGAGCGGAGTTTACGGAAGTCTGGGCGTAAACGAACCCACGCGCCGTCACTGGAGGGCCGCCACTGCTGATGACGTTGGCATTTACGGTGACGGTCGAGGAAGCGGTGGAGGCAACGGGGACTGATAAACCAGCCACGGTGGGCGAGAATGTCGAGGCCCCGACAGCCACGGAGACATCCGAGATGCCGATCTGGCGGGCGGAGCCAGCACCGGCTGGGTAGGCTGAACTCCATTTGATCTGGAAGGTGGCTCCGGTGGCGATGTTTAGGCTGCTGATCGTGGCACGGCGCTGGGCATTGTCGCCATCGGCCGTGGAGTAGGACAGAGCGGTGATTTCCGTGCCGCCGACTGAGACGGTGTAGAGGGGAATCCGGGTGTTCGCCGGAATTTCGGATCTGCCCTTGTAGGCGACGGTGAGGTCGGTGATGACCGCGCTGGTGCTATTCCGCAGCGTGAGAATCTGCTGCAACGGCGGAGTCGCGGTCAGCGTGAGGCTGGTATGGTGGTAGCCGTAAACACTGGCATTTCCTCTGAAGCCGCCGTCACTGATCGAGGCCCAGTCGCCGACGTATCCAGAAAGATAAGCTGGGCCACCCACCGCAGACCAGCCGGATGGGAGTGTGGCCGCTGACACGTAAGTCGCGAAGTTCTGGGTGTAAGGACTGCTGGTGAGGGCGGGGACGTCTGCGGTGGTGAAGGACCAAGTGCTACTGCCGTTAAATCCGGCGAAGGGATTGGACGCGAGGTCTTCGATGGCTCCGGAATCCATCTCGACGTAGTAATTCACTCCGTATTCTAAGGGAGTGGAAGAAGGGATGGTAATGGTGGCGACTGTGCCGCTGATGGATACCGAACTGGTGCTGCTGAACGAACTGGGATCGATGGTGGCGACCACACCGCCTGCATTTTTAATCCGGATGAATGGGCCAGAAAACAACGGCACTTGGACTGGCTCGCTGAAGGTCAGCGTGAGGGCGGAGGTGGGATTGACACCAGTGGCCCCGTTCGTGGGAAATACGCTAACAAGAGTCGGGGCGGAGACGTCGGGAACGATGGTAGTGAAGGTCCAAGTGGAATTTCCGGAAATACCCGCAAAAGGATTTCCCACGGTGTCCTTGATGGCGGTCGAGGGGATTTCCACATAGTAAGCTGTTGAATCTACCAGATTTGCGGTCGGATTGATGGTGACTGACGACGTCCCGAAGCCAGTGACTTGTGAGCTACCGATGGGGATGGTCGCGACCGAGCTGTTGTCCGAAATTTTTCTAATGACGATGTTCCCCGTGCCCGCGACGACAAATTCGTTGAAAGTGGCGACTAAGTTCGTTTCCACTGGCACGCCGGTGGAGCCCGAGGTGGGGGAAAGCGTCGAAATCAGCGGTGGGGTAGTGTCCGGCACTCCACTGGCCGTGGAGTTTACGGCCACGTCATCGATGGAAATTTTTGGGCGGCTGCCGCTGGTTCCAACCGGGCTATTGTGAGAGTAAAATCGCAGTTTGACCTGCGGTTGATTATCCAATGTCGCAGGGAGTGTGGCGGTAATCGCTTGGGAACCTGCGACGTTGTTAGTGGCGACGTAGGGAAGATTCGTGCTAGTGAGTTCTGTCCACGTCGAACTGTTGGTAGAGTAGTAAACTCGGAGCGTCGCTTGGCGATCTCCCGAGCTGTTAAAGACGGTGGCGGCGTTGAAGGATAAACTTCCGGCAGTGCGTCCAGTGAAATTGAGATTCAGATCGACCGCGACAGAGGTGGAGTTGGTAGTAGGGCCAGTGGCAAGGAGCTGGAGATTTGCCGTGGGACGTTGGACACCGCCTGAGCTGCCAGTCGTCACGAAATTGGTGGTGGCGACACTGGTGTGAGTTGCGACCGGGATCGTCCCAACGGTGGCCGCTGCCACGCCTGAGAAGGAATTTGAGTCAGCATTTCCCACCGCCGTGAGATTCGCCCAAGTGGCGATGCTGGTGAAATTTTCCGAATAGTTGCCTGCGGACAGGTTGAAATAAGTTTGCGCGCTTGATGGCGACACGGAGCCCAGTGCCGCGATGGTGGCAGCAAGCAGGATGCGAGCTCCTTGAGCGGGCCGAGACAGCCGTTTTGAGAAGGGTGAAATGGAGAGGATTTTCATGATTTGGTGGGGATAGAATTCAGTTAGCGGTTCATGAGTAGCAAATCGGGAGAATCGTCCACTCCATGAGGTGTGTCTCATTCGTCACCGGACGTCGGTGCGTGATGATCCAGAATGATCCCGTCTGGATTTACTCCTTGCGGGTCTCGATTTTTCAGTATTTACTGAAAGCAGTGGACGACGAAGCGGTACAACTCAAACACGCACGAGACGAATTCGTCTCCCAGTGGGGCGCACTCGGCACTCAGTGGGGGATAAATCGGACGATGGCGCAGATCCACGCGCTGCTGATGACCGCCCCGCAAGCCATGACCACGGACGAGGTGATGGAGGACTTAGAAATCAGCCGGGGTAACGCTCATTCGAATTTAAAAGAACTGGTCGCATGGGGCCTGATCCGGGTGGTCGTCAAGAAGGGCGAGCGTCGCGAATACTTCGAAGCAGAAAAGGACGTCTGGAGTATCTTCACCATCGTCGCCCGCGAGCGGAAACGCCGGGAGATCGAGCCAGCCCTAGTCATTCTCAACAAATGTGCCGAAGAAAGTCGCGGAATCGAGAGCGCAGAAGGTAAGGCCTTTCACACTCAGATGCGCGCCCTAGAGGACTTCGTCGGCTTCGCCTCGAAAATGTCGGACCGCGTGTCTTCCATGAAATACGGGTTCGCCATCCAGCTCGCCGCCAAAATTCTCGGCTAAAAAAATTTCGCCGACGTTTTCAAAATTTCCTGAAAGCTCGGAATCAACAATAACAAGAACGGAAGGTTAAATGAACTCAACTGCCACCATTCACGGTCGCGACGTCGTCATGGCACTCCGCTCTGCCTCTCAAACAGCCTGCGCGGATGGCGCCTGCCACATTTCATCCAACTGATAATAGAAAGACTATTCCTAATGAACCCTGTGATCGTGATTTTCGGTGCCAATGGATTCCTCGGCCGCTACCTGACCCGCCACTTCGCCCGCAATGGCAAGGAGGTCGTCGCCATCGCCCGCAGCCGCGAAGGTTGGAGCGGCGATGGAATGTTTCTCGAATGGGATGGGAAAACCCTCGGACCGTGGGCGCTCGCTCTGGAAGGTGCCGAGGCGGTGATCAACCTTGCAGGCCGCAGTGTGAACTGCCGCTACGACGAGCTAAATCGTCACCAAATCAAGCAAACAAGAGTGGACACCACCCGCGTTATCGGCGAGGCGATTCAGGCTTGCAAAACGCCGCCCAAGACTTGGCTCAATGCAAGCACCGCGACGTGGTATCGCCACGCGGAAGACAAGCCGCAGAACGATTGGCTTGGTGAGCCGGGCGATGGCTTTTCCTGCGAAGTGGCTCAAGCGTGGGAAGATGCGTTTTTTAATGCGAATGTCCCACCGGCCACCCGTAAGCTCGCTTTGCGAATCGGCATGGTATTAGCAAACGAGGAGGCGACCGTTTACGACGTGCTGCGCAAACTTTCCGCCCGCGGTCTCGGTGGTCCGATGGGCAGCGGAAACCAGCGGATCAGCTGGATCCACATGGAAGATTTCCTGCGGGCGGTGGATTTCGCGATCAATGATCCATTTCTCGACGGCACCATCAATGTCACCGCACCGGAATTTCCCACGAACCGCGAGTGGATGAAGACCTTCCGCGAGGCCGTGGGAATGCCCATCGGCCTGCCGGCGGCGAGGTGGATGCTAAAAATCGGCGCTTATTGTATGGGGACGGAAACGGAGCTGGTTTTAAAAAGCCGCTGGGCCGAGCCGGTGCGCTTGCACGACGCTGGATTCCGCTGGCGCTGGAGCCGGGCGGTGGACGCGGTGGCGGATCTTGAAGGTCGCCGTGGTCTGCAAGGGTTCTTCCGGGTGCCGTCTGGGCGCAGTGCGGGGGCCAAGGTCTGGCTCCCCGCGACCACCCGGTAATGGGCGGAAACGACGGGTAGTTGGGTAAAAGCCACTTGTTGAAATTTTTTAACTCATTGGAAATGAGCGGTCTTACAATGTAAATCGACTAACAATGGCTTTTTAGGTTTGCCCCAATTCGCTGAGCCGGGTAGCCAGTGGACGCGTTGATTAGCGCAGGCTAAGTCTTATCCCCACTCACGAAGCATGTTTTATCGATCCCTTTCTCTCACCGCGCTCGCCCTCACGGCGGCGTTCCTCACGAGCTGCGGCAGCTCAGGACCTACCATCATCGCAAAATCCTCGATCCACTCTGGCTCGGGGATTTATGCGAAAAAAGAGAGCTTCGCGCTCCCTGCCGCCTCCACCACCGTCGTTTCCGCCGCTGCTGGCAAGCCTCGCGACAAGCACTCGATGCCTGTTTACGCATTTGCCGACCGCAACCGCATCGTCCGCACCACGGCCTACACTTGCAGCGAGGATGACCACCTCATCTACGGCGACAAGAACGCCACCGGCACGGTTCTCCGCTACAATGACCGCGTCCGCAGCGCCGCCGCTGACTGGTCATTCTATCCCGTCGGGACCACCTTTCGCATCAAGGGCCTCCCTTATTTGTATGTTGTCGATGACTACGGCTCAGCCCTACTCGGCACTGGCACCGTGGACATCTACACCCCGACCAAGGAAATCATGGGCCTCTGGGGTACTCGCACCATCGAGATGAATGTGGTGCAGTGGGGTTCCTTCACCCGCAGCGCCGAGCTTCTCAGCAAGCGCACCAGCTACGGCCATTGCAAGGCGATGCTCGCAAACATCGTCCGCCAACGCCCAGATTTGGTCAGCGTCGCTCGACTGTAAGTCGCTAATTTCCTCCACCTTTCAAAAAAGCCCGACCGTCCACACGGTCGGGCTTTTTTGGGTTCACTGAATCGGTGCCAGTAACCTCGCCGCCCGACACGCCGCGCGAAATAAGAACGACTTACCGGTGAAATCTTCCACCGTCGCTTCCCGTGCATTCGAGAAATCTGTCATCAACATGGCCTCCACCTCACGGACGAATTTCGAGTCTGTCGAGAACGCGGTGATCTCGAAATTCAGTCGGAATGAGCGGTTATCTAGATTCGCCGTGCCCACCGATGCCAGCCGCTCGTCGATCAATATCACCTTCTGATGCAGGAAGCCTTTCTGAAAACAGAACAGCTTAATCCCGAACGGAATCGACTGCTCGTAGTAAGAAAACGCCGAAAGCCAGACCAGTAGTTGATCCGCCCGCTCAGGAATTAAAATCCGCACATCTACCCCGCGGATCGCGGCGGCTTGCAGAGCGGTGAGCACCCCTTCATCGGGAACGAAATAGGGCGAGGCGATCCACAGCTTTTTCCGTGAGGTATTCGCAGCCTCGGCGACGATCAGTTGCCAAGAATCTGCTGGATCGGCCGGTCCGGTGGGGATGATGGCTGCGATCTGATCCGCGGCCTCCGCACGGGTGTCCCAGTGAAGATCCGGAACCCGGTTCGTCGCCCAGAACCAATCTTCGAGAAACACCAACTGCACCGCCTGCACTACCGGTCCGGCCATTTTTAAATGTGTATCGCGCCACCCGCCGTAGCGCTGGTCACGGCCCAGATATTCGTCGCCCACGTTCAGCCCACCGATGAATGCCGTCGTCCCATCGCTGACCACGATCTTGCGGTGATTTCTGAAATTCATCTGCAAGCGCGACCACCAGAACCGGTTGATACCGAAGGAACAGCACTCGATGCCCGCCGCCTTCATTTCCTTCAAATAACGTCTTGGCAATTTATGCGAACCGATCTCATCGAACAAAAAATAGACCTTCACCCCAGCCTTGGCCCGCTCGATCAGCGCCTGCTGAAACTGGGTGCCGAGCCTATCATTTTTCACGATGAAAAAGTTCACGCACAGGTAATGCTTCGAGTCGCGGATCGTTTGGAAAATCCGCTTGAAGGTGATGTCGCCATCGATGAGTAATTCCAGCCCATTTCCTCGGGTAAACGGCAATCCCCCCAAGATCTGCGCCGCCCGCTCGAACGCGTCATCCTCGGGGATCTCTACCTCGCAATGACGCAGCCGCTTGTGCATCGTCGCCGCCAGTTTTCCCAGCCGCCCATCTTTCTCCCGCCGCCCGCCGATGTAGCCGGAAAACCGCGTCCGGCCCAGCAGCCAATACATCGGCAGCGCGATGAACGGCACCGTCAGTAGGGAAATCACCCAAGCGATCGTCCCCTGCGAGGTTCGCACATGCATCAGAGCATGAAGCACATGCAAGAGGCCGACCGCGTAAAAGCCGATCAACATCGTCAACCCCAGCCATGTGTTGTAGTCGAGGTCGGGGAATAACATCAGCCCCAGTTTACCCATGTTTTCAAAGCCAACAAGCTTTCAAGCCTGGCGTTTCAAGCGATAAAAATGCCAGCGGATTTCCTCTTCGTAACTCCGCAGTGAGGGGTAGAAATTTTTCGTATCGCTGCGTTTCAATCCCGAGCCCACCCGTTCGGGAGGCAGTAGTTCCTGCAAATCCATCATCGCACCCAGCAGCAAGGCCGTGTCCCGCAGCCGCAGCGGACGCTCGCGGAAAAAGATCGTGCTCGTCGCTGATATAGATGCCCGAAGTCGGTTAGGTGATGACCCGAAAAAGAAATCGAGGCGGAATTCCGGAACCTCGTCTGTTCGGAGCTGACGCTCAAGCCGGGAAAAGTGTAAGCTTCTGTGGCCACCTTCTTGATTTCCGGATTCCATGACGTGGACCGTCTTCAATTTGCTCTGGGTTAGAAATCCCCCGGTCGCTAAAAAAAGGTCTTCGAGCGGCCGTGATTGCTCGCGTCCCATCATGTCGGTGAAGATCAAGGCATCGCTACCGAAATTGATCCGCTGGATGGTGAACGGCTCTTGCAATACTGAAATTTCATGGTCAGCCACCACCTCGGTCGCAAACCCTCGTTGCTCTAGCGCCACTTGGAATGCCTCTGCGTCTTCAAACGGAAGCTTGGAAATCACGATCCCGAATAGATCGCGCTGGATGAATGCGCAATCCGCGCGCGTGATGGATGGAACAGCGTTTGAAGCTTCTTCCAGCGATTCCCTGTCGATGGTTTGATCGAGGGAAACCTGCAACAGGCTGTAGGTAGAAATCGTGTTCAACGCTTACGGATCAGCATGAACTCATTTCCATCCGTGTCGTAGCACATCGCCAAATGCGGTGCTTCACCGTCTTCTTCTTGTGGCTCGCGGGTCAGGCCACCGCCGTTGGCGAGCACTTCGGCAGCGCCGGCCACCACATCCGCGACTTGGAGGCTGATGCCGGTCCAAGTTTTTTTCCCTTCGCCGCCGCCATGGATGCCGATGACGGCCCCGGCGATTTCCAATTCGGAGATGTGGCTGTTCGTACGGGCGACTTCTGCACCGAAGGTTTTTTGGTAAAAAGCCGTGGCCCGGTCGAGGTCTGCGGCCCAGATGACGTATTTGACTCGTTCGACGAGCATCGGGTCAGTAGGAAAAAAGCTCCTCGTCCTTGAAGAAGCGCTTGAGCTCGTCTTGCGCCGCTTCGACCGAATCGGAGGCGTGGCAGACATTGCGCATCTTTGCATCTGCGTCCTTGAAGCCGAAGTCACCACGGATCGTTCCTTCTGGAGCGACCATCGAGTCGGTCGGTCCGAGGAGATCACGGACGCGGGCGATGACGTTTTCCCCTTCCAGCGCGAGGGCGATGACCGGAGTTTCCTGCATGAAATTGCGAACGGAGGGGAAAAAGGGCTTATCGGCGATGTGTGAGTAGTGCTCGGCGAGGATTTCGTCGCTGAGGCGCATCATCTTGATGCCCCGGACCTTGAAGCCTTGCTCCTGAAAACGGGCGAGGACGGTGCCGGCGAGATTTTTTTCGATGGCGTCGGGCTTGAAAAGAAGGAGCGAAGTTTCGGAACTCATGCGGGGTGGGTTAGTGCCGGGTCTTGGGTTGTGCAAGCTTTTTGCTGGGCTGGATTCGCAGGGAATCTCGCATGGCGGTTACGGTTCGCACTGCTGGTGCTGCTTCCGCATTCCGTTTTTTTTGTTCCCATGGCAGTGGTCCTGTCGCTGTAGATCTTCCGTGAATCCCGCCCTTTACAAGAGGCGGGAACCCTGCCACACACCTCGAAATTTAGCTGCCCGGCGGCAGTTTCCGAACCTTCCTGCGACCATGCCAAAAGACACCTCGATCCGCAAAATTCTCGTCATCGGCTCCGGCCCCATCGTCATCGGCCAAGGCTGTGAGTTCGATTACTCCGGCGTCCAAGCCTGCAAAGCGCTGAAAGAAGAGGGCTACGAAGTCATCTTGGTGAACTCGAATCCGGCCACGATCATGACCGATCCGGAGTTCGCCCACCGCACCTACATCGAGCCGATCACCCCGGAAGTGGTGGAAAAAATCATCATCCGAGAGAAGCCCGACGCGCTGCTGCCGACGCTCGGTGGCCAGACGGCGCTCAACACGTCGATGTCGCTTTTTAAATCCGGCACGCTCGACAAGCACGGCGTGAAAATGATCGGCGCGAAGGCCGAGGCCATCGACATGGGCGAGGACCGCCAGCTTTT
>JAYUHS010000113.1:0-1732 GCA_043766715.1 Luteolibacter sp. | reverse complement strand
CTTTGCGCCAGAAGCCGAGGGGGTGGGCTTCGTCGAGAATGAGGTCGAGGCCGCCGCTAACGGTGCGCCATTTGCGCTGGAGAACGGCCCAGGTGGCGTGGGCGGCGCTGGCGATTTGCTCGGGGGTGGCTTGGCGGCTGCGGCCTTCGGGGGCGAGGTAGGGAATTTCGTTTTTAACAAGGGTGCTGACTAACCGAAGGTGGTGGCGGGCGGCGGCAAAGATGCCGTGCTGGCCGTTAGCATTCCAACGGGTGATGCGGTCTTTGAGCTCGGGCGGGCCGTAGAGGTGGATTTTCTGGGCGCTCTGGACGGTCCAGTCTTTGAGGATGCGGTTGCAGCGGGGACTGGCGTTGCCTTGAACGGCGGGTGAGTCGGGGCCGCCGCTTTGGAGGGTGCGGGGGACGATGCCGGCGTAGGCGCAGAGGGAGTCTAACTTGCCGAGGTGTTTGGGATCGCCGAGTTCTCCTGCGAGTCCTGCTGCTAGAACGAAGCCGATGCCGGGGATGCTTGTTAGCATGACGTAGGGGGTGGTGGCGAGGGTGAGGGCGGCATCGGCCCGGAGCTCGCTGGCGTTGCGCTGGAGGCATTCGTAGAGATCGACGGTGGCGAGCAGGGTGCTCTGGAGGGTGACGATGCGGTGGGCGACGGGGGGCAGGGCTTCGCGGGCTAACAGGATGATTTTGGCGGCGGTTTCGTCGGGGAGTTGGACGCGGTGGCGGCGCAGGAGATTGGCGAGGCTGGTGGGCTTGCGACGGGCGATCTCGGGGGCGCTGAAGCGCTGTTTCATGAGTTCGAGGGAGGCGTCGGTGAAGGGTGTTAGGGCGCTTTTCGAAGCGTTGAGGAAGCCGGGGAAGAGCTGGTCGGCGAGGGCGTGGATGCGGTTAGAAGCGGCGGTTTTCTGGCGGACGAGGGTGCGGCGGCAACGGGTGATTTCGCGCAGGTGATGGTAGGCGGGAATGGGTGAAGTGGTGTCGCCGGTGAGGCGGGCGCGGCGGGAGAGGAGGGTTTTGGCAATGCCTAGCAGGTCGAGGGTGTCGGTGCTGGCGAGGAGGTTTTCGCGGTTTTCCTTAGCTTCGTAGGCGTTGACTCTAACGACGAGGTAACCTTTGGCGCGGAGGGCTTCGGTGAAGTTGGCGACGTAGGTGGCTTCGTCTTCGCCGCCGAGGTAGATCTGGTCTTTGGGGATCTTGCGGCGGCGGGCGGTGGCGGCAATTTCCTGGATGAGGTGGGCGATGCCGGCGGCGTTGTTTTCAACGGGGAAGGCGGCTTTGAGGACGTCGCCGTGGCCGTCGCAGATGAGGGCGAGGTGCTTGCGCTTGGCATAGTCGAGGGCGACACAGAGGACTTTTCGGGCGTCTCCGGCACGCTCGAAAACGGCGCGGACGAGGGCGTTCTGATTGCGATAGACAGACTGGATCTTGCGGGTTGGTTTGCTCATGGCGGCGTGAAGATACCATGTTAGGTAACTTCAAATCTCCGCCGAAGCAGTCAGGCGAGCTCAAGCCCTAACGGGCTCGCCTGCCTGCTTCGGACGGCGCGGAAATGGTACCAGTCCTCGCATGGTAACATTTCACTGTAATTTCTTAGAAAATGTTACCATGCGAGGACTGACCCTAAAACTTAAGCAAAGTTGGATTGATGCCAGAAAAAATAACTCTGAGGAAATTCCTCTTCAATATTTTAGGGCGCTCCTACCAGGATGCCGGACATTTAAGGAAGTTTATTACAAGTG
>JAYUHS010000112.1:0-12576 GCA_043766715.1 Luteolibacter sp. | reverse complement strand
ACTAACAACAGGCTGGTTTCTTGGTGGATTTGCCGCAGCGCTTTGAAACGCTCTTGCACGGCGGAATCGGTGGGCGAAGGCGGGTTGGGCTTGAGCGGCGCGGGGAGAGCGATGGGTTTGATTTTGCGGAAGGTGATGGTGCGTCCGCCTTGTTGGTGGGTTTTCGAAAAGAGGAGGTTGGCTGGCTTGACGTTGAAGCCGGGTTTGGGTGCTTCGGGCGGTGGCGGGGTGCCGTCGGGGACACCGCCGAGGATGCGGGCGGTTCCCATGGTGGCCGGAGGTTCGGCGTGGAGGTGGTGCGAGGTCGCGGTCACGAGGACGGCGAAGAGCAAATGAGGGGTGGTTTTCATGAGGAAGGGTAAGATAGACGTCCTTCCGGTGGACGGGGAGTTAGAAAGCTGGCAATAGTCAGCTGCAGCGGTCTTTGGCGTTCCCCGAAGAGGCAGCTTGGACATACACCGCCGCCTCCCCAGCCTTTTGGTCGGTTTGGCGGCATCGTTGCGGTCGATGCCGACCGCTATTGCTGGAGCTTTCTAAATCCCCATCCACCGAAGTGGACTGAGGGAGAGAGCGGTAAATCCTCCGGAGTGGCAAGATGGAAATGTGGATGCTGCCGACACATCAGGATGGGTGGGATCAGGAGGAGTGGCGTTATCGCTCGTTTCTTCGCTGAGGTTGAGGACGAGAGGCATCTATGAGCCGCGACTCCTTAGCAGGTCGAATCACCCATCGTGGAGCGCGGCGGAAGGCGGAAGGCGGAAGGCGGAAGGCGGAAGGCGGAAGGCGGAAAGCGGAAGGCGGAAGGCGGAATGGAAAGCGGAATGGAAAGCGGTGGGCTTGTCGCTGGGTGGCTGGGTGGTGGAAGGAGCGAGACGCTGCAGGGGAGGTGCTGGAACAGGATGTTCCAGCTACGTGGGGTTTCCGTAACTGGCTGATGCCTAGGTGGATTCGACAAACGGAATGGTCCTTAAGCGAGACGGATCGGTCGTTTTGGCAAACGGATCGGTCGTTTTTAGCGACGGAACGATCGGTTTGGCTCGCGGAGGGGTCCGTTTGCGAAACGGGGCGGCGGATCGACTCCATCCGGCGGTCCGGGCGGGAGGAGGAGCGGTCCGGGACGCGGAAGGAATGCAGGATGCGCCCGGTGGAGGATTCCGTTCCGTCCACCGAGCGTTCTTTTACGGGGAGTCGGTTACGATTTCACGGAAAGAACCGGAGGCACACCCGGATGGCTCATGGAGCTGCGGATGCCCCGGGCGCGGGTGGCGGCAGGGTGATCCTTACCGAGAGCGCCTTCGATGAGGCCGACGCTGGCTTGGGCGAGGGTGTAGTTATTCTCCCTCAGCGTGGCGGTGAGGGCGATGGCGGCGACCTTGGCTGCTTCCGCTTTGACCTCGGCGGCTTCTGCGTCGTCGGTGGCTTTGGCACCATTTTCTAGAGTGGTGATGCGCTGAGTGGGATCGGTATCTCTCGCAATCATCTCGGCCTTATATTCCTTGAGTATTCCGGTGATCTGCCGGGTGTAGTCCTTTTCTTGTGCATCGGTGAATTCTGACATAGCGGCGGGATTTTCTGATTAGTGTTAATTAGTTACGGGGGTCGCTGGTAGGTATTAGAAATTTCTAATATCCGTCACAGTGTTTACAAACTGAGGAATCAGTCGCTGTGGGTCAATGCAATTTCCAACGGCGGCGCCATCGCAGATCGTCACTTTTATCGCTAGTTTCTAGCAACTCAGGTCTTGTAAATCTCCGTGGGCGTCAAGGGGGGACTCACAATGGACTTCCCATGCGCCGTCCGCCTTGATTTCTAGAATAGAATCGAAGCGCAACCGCGACTCGCCGTTTTTCGCGAGAATCACTACACCGGTCCCCTGCTCGGTCAGTAGGTCGATGATGCTGGAAATCTGGTTACTCGGTAAGGCACTACCGGGCCGGTCGAGGAAAACGAATGCAGGCTTGGCGAGGAAGATCCGCGAGATGGATAGCAGGTGTTGCTCGCCGATGGAGAGGAGATCGTCCCAGTCCTGATCGGTATCGAGGCCATGGGCGCGGGTGAGGATTTCCTCTAACCCAAGCTTCAGCAACACGCCGTGGATGACGGCGTCTGGCATGATGGACTCAGCGCCAGTGCGTAATAGTACTTCGCGCAGCGTGCCGGGTGGGAGATAGGGACGCTCCGGCAAGAAGAAGATATCATCTAACCCCGGCCGGATGATGCGACCACCACCGCAATCCCAGACGCCAGCCGTGGCGCGGAAGAATGCCACTTTCGGCGCATCTTCCTTGGCGATGACTAACCAGCGTGAACCGCGGCTGATTTCCAAATTTAAATCCGCAAGTAGCACCCGCGAACGATCTGCGGAGTGCAGTGTCACCTTTTCATAGGCGACGCGGTCCGGGGATTGTTCGATCTGGATGGTGCAGGGAGTAGTGCGCTGAGCCTGATCGATCGCATCGCTCAAGGTATGCAGCCGGGCGGTGACGGCGGTGAAGGCAGAGATCGACTGAAACTGGGTGATGATCAGGGAAAACGCTCCTAACAAAGTCGCAAAGGCCATGGTGGACTGAGTGATGACGCCGAATTCTTTATCTCCCATGATGAACATCGGCGCGATGATGAGTGCGGGGATGATCTGGATAAAATAGTTATAACCATTGGTGAAGAATCCTAGGTTGCGGTTGATGCGGATGAGGCGGCGGAAATTAGAAGCAAGAGCGTCTAGCCGTTGATTCAGGCGGGCCTTGAAGCGTCCTTCGCGATGGGCGAGTGCGATGGACTCGGAATTTTCCCGGACATGGATCAGGTCTGCGCGGAAGTTTGCCTCCATGTCGAGCTGGTGATAGTTCAGCCGGATCAGCGGCTTACCGAGGAAGATCGTCAGCACCGAGCCGCAGACGGCGTAGATCACCGCGATGCCGAACAGAAACGGGCTGATCCGCCACAAGACGGCGGAGAAAGAAACGGCGGTGAGGGAGCCATTGATAATGAGTAACAGGAATGAAAGAGTGGTGGTGGTGAAGGCGCGGACATCATCGGCGATGCGCTGGTCAGGATTTGCAACTCCACTCGCAGAATCTAGCCGATAGTAAGTGCGGTCATTCATGTAAGCATCGGTGAGATGCCTCGTGAGCTGCACCCGCCAGAGGATGCCGAGACGCTCCTCGGTGAAGCGGTAGAAAACGACCACCACCGTCGAGGCGAGGAAAACAGCGACATAATACAATGCCTGACGCTCGAAGGCCGACAGGTTCTTGTTTTCAATGGCGGACATGAAGTCCCGGCCGACGTAGCTGTTGAGGACATTCAGCCCGTTGATCGCGACCATGAGCAGCACCAAGGTCCCGGCAAACATCGTGGCTTGTGGCCCTTGTTTGGACTTCACGAGCATCCGGATGGTGGCGTAGAAGCGCTTCCAAGTGGTGCGGATGATCTGAGATTTATCGTGGGCCATTCGTTGATAGGAAGGGTTCAAACAGGTCCGAGGCTACGGAACAATGAACTACCTTGCCGGGGCGGGATGACAAATACCCCATTGAATAGCAAAGCTAATCACCCGGAATGTTCCAAAAAGGTCACTTCCCTTCGTTTGCCTAATACGGGTGATGACGCACCTTGCGCACGGCTTTCGATGCCTTGGAGAGGTTCTAAGGACACCGAAAGTCGAAGTCATAACAACAACATCCGATACTAATCTCAAATTTCTCAACCACATCCTACCAATGAACATTAAAGAAAATTACGCGCTGTATCCTGACGTGAGTAGCGTGCCGTCTGAGTTGACCTTCGAAGGCGGCTGGGACGGCGAAGCAGTATCAGAACTGATCCGTTCGAAGTGCGACAATGGCCAGACTCCCGCTTTCCTGTTTTTAGGAAAAAAGGAAGCGATCCTGCTCAAGGAACATCTGACAGAAGCATGGGGCGCGGAGTCCGTTGCGACTCTGAAACGGTCTTATTACATGGGCCTCGAAGTCGTCACCATCGACTGCGAGAGCTTCCTCAGCACGGGAGGTCGCAAAGCGATCCGGACCCTGCAAGACCCTATTTCGCGCCGCCCGGCTTGGCGCGACCGCGACGCAGACGCCCTCTGGCAGTTCCGCTTGTGAACGGCATCTTGTGACACCCGCTCTTCCTCGCGCAGGCGGCGCGGGCGTCCCAAGACCTTCCAGTGAATTTCTCCTGAGACCTCCCCCATCCCCCACAAACCAAAGGCTCCTTCGCAAGAGGGAGCCTTTTTTCATGGCCACGGAACGTCTGCCACTCTTGACCCGACGCGGAGGGTGGGTAGAACTCCAAGCGTCTCGCGCAATCTTCAAGCCACCTCATGTTAGCGTTTTCATCCTGCTGGAATAATCACCGCCACACCGACGGCGAGTCGATGGTGGAGGAAATCGTGGATCTCGGTTTCTCGCACATCGAGCTTTCGCATGGCATGACCATCGCGAAGCTGCCGGGAATTAAAAAGGCTCATGAACGCGGGATCTTCACCTGCTCGGGAGTTCATAATTATTTCCCGTCGCCAGTCGAGGTGATGATCGATGCACCGGACGCTTACGAATTCACCTCCCACCGCCCGTTCGAGCGCCAACGGGCGATGGAGATGACGCTCCGCACGTTGGATCTGGCCGCTGAGTTTAAAGCGCAGTATCTGGTGCTGCACATGGGCTCGGTGCCGCTCAACCCGAAGGCATGGACCAAGGCTCTAACTTCCACCGTCGCCACAGGTGGCCAGCACACGCCAGAGTATATCAAACACAAGCTGGCATTTATAAGGAAGCGCGAGAAAATCGGCCCACTTTACTATCAGCGGGCGATTGAGGCGCTGACAAAAATCGCCGAGCGCGCGGCGGAAGTGGGTGTGAAGCTGGCCATTGAGTCACGGTCCCGCTTCGAAGATATGCCAACGGAGCGTGAAATGCTCTCCCTGCAAAGCCACTTTTCTGATAATCCATGGGTCGGCTATTGGCATGACTTCGGCCACGTCCAGCTCAAGCATAACCTCGGCCTGCTCGACCATACTGAGTGGCTGGAAAAAATTTCTCCCTATCTGATCGGCGGTCACGTCCACGACGTCGAGTGGCCGGCTCGCGACCACCGGGTCCCCTTCACCGGCACGCTTGACTATGCGCCATTGCTCAAATTTTTCCCTGCGGACTGTCCGCTCATCTGGGAACTCAGCCCGACTCGTGAGGCCTCGGAAATCCGCACCATGCTGACGCGCTGGCAAGGCGACTTCCCGGAGCGATCTGCGTGATTTCTCGTCAGAATTCCAGACTCGGCGGTTGATTCCTGCGGGACGAGTTCACATGATGACGGCGTCCTGAGAAAGTCATGCTCACCCTTTTAAAAATCCGTAATCTGGCCTTGGTCGATGAACTCGTGTGGGAACTGGGCGCAGGGCTCATCGGCGTGACGGGGGAAACGGGTGCGGGGAAATCCGTGATCGTCGGCGCACTGAAGCTAGTGCTCGGTGAGCGGGCCGAGAAATCGCTGATCCGCTCGGGAGAGGAAACTTGCTCGGTGGAAGCAGTTTTCGAATTGAGAGATGCGGCGGAGGTGAACGCCGTGCTCGCGGACGGCGGACTGGATGCCTGCGATGACACGCAGCTCATCATCCGCCGGGTCGTAGGCCAGACCGCGAACCGGCAATTTATCAATGATTCACCGGTGACACTGGCGCTGCTGAAGCGACTGGGTGAGCATCTCGTAGACCTTCACGGGCCGCACGATCACCAGTCGCTGCTTTCCGTGGAGCGGCAGCTTGCGATGCTCGATGCGTATGCGGGGGCAGAATATTCCGTTTCCAGCTACCGCGAGAGCTACCGCAAATGGCGTGAAAAAGCGGCGGAGCTGGAAGAGATCCGTCATGCGGAAAATGCCAGCGAGCAAGAGTTGGATCTGTTGCACTACCAGCTCGAAGAAATCGACGGGGCACAACTCAAGCCGGAAGATGAGCAAGATTTAGAAGACCGCTGGCGCCGGGCGTCGAATGCCAGCCGTCTGGTAGAAGCAGCAGCGGCAGCGACGGCGGCGCTAAATGGCGAGGACGGAATTTTAGAACGATTGACCGAAGTCCAGCGGTTGGTGCGGGATTTAGAAAAGCTCGATCCATCCATCTGCGAGCGGACTGCATCGCTCGAGACGGCGTGTCTTGAGTTGCAGGATTTAGAAAGCAACCTAACCGACTACTCGGACGAACTCGACATTAACCCCGCAGAGGCGGCGACGCTGGAGGAACGGGTGAATGTGATTGAGACGCTGAAGCGGAAATACGGTACATCGCTCACCGACGTCCTCGCACGGCGGGAGGCGGCGGCGGCGCGGCTGGATACCATCGAAAACCGCGGCGAGAAGCTGGAGACTCTGGAGCGTGAGCTTGTAGCGTGCCGGGCAGCGCTCGACACCGCCGGGAAATCTCTTGGGGCGATGCGTAAGAAGGCGGCACCGAAGCTAGCCAAGGAAATTTCCTCACAGCTCAAGGATCTGGGGTTCAAGCAATCGTCGTTTGAAGCGCCTTTGAAAGTGCTAACCGAGCCGGGGCCGCAGGGGCTGGAGTCAATCGAGTTTCAATTCGGGCCGAATCCCGGTGAGCCGCTGCTACCGCTGCGGCAGATCGCTTCGTCGGGTGAAATCAGCCGCGTGATGCTGGCGGTAAAGTCAGCGCTGGCGGATCAAGACGCGACGCCCTTGATGGTTTTCGACGAGATCGACGCGAACGTCGGCGGCGAGGTCGCCAAGGCGGTGGGTCGGAAAATGGCGGCACTGGGAACGCGCCATCAAGTGGTCGCAATCACCCATTTCCCGCAGGTCGCCGCGATGTCGGCACATCACTTCGTGGTGGAGAAGGAAGTTTCCGGCGGCAGGACGCGCTCCCGACTCTATCCGGTCAGTGGCGAGACGCGCATCCAAGAGCTAGTCCGGATGTTAGGCGGTGGCGGCGAACAAGCGCGGGCGATGGCGGCATCCTTGTTGAACTCTTGAAATGCAGCGCACTTACAAGGCTGTTCCCGAGCTAGTCGAGTCTCCTTCCGAGGAACTCGCCTCTGCGCTTGGGCTGCCATCGAAGGGTGCCGGGATGCCACGTCTGGTCATCGGGCGGCGGGAATGGATCGCACTGCCGGACCTCGGGATTTCACCGATGAACGCGAAGACCGACAGCGGGGCGCGGAGTTCCTGCATCCATGCGGAAGACGTTTTGCTAGCGAAGGATGAGAAGAGCGTGAAATTCACGACGACTAACCATTACAACGATACTTTCCGGTGCGAGGCGGCGGTGGCCCGAACGGCGTTGGTAAGAAGCTCTTCGGGGATCGCTAGGAAGCGGATTTTCATCCAGACCACGGCGGTGCTGCCCGGTGGATTTCGCTGGGAGATCCTTGTGAGTTTGGCGAATCGGTCGGAAATGCTGTGCCCGATGCTGCTTGGCCGCCGGGCGCTGGCTGGGTATTTCCTCATCGATCCACAAGGAGCACACCTACTAGGGCAGCGGCGGTTACTGAATGAATACCGAGTCAGCCTGCCAGCCGGGAATCAAAGCGAAAGTGCTGCGGATTCCCTGGCGACAGCTCCTTCATCAGCGGGTGGGATGGATTGATCAGCAGCGAAGTCTCCTCGGGGATCACGACACTCGGTAACCGAAGGGCAAGCTTTTCACCCAAGCGCAGCCAACTTGCTCCGAAGGTTTGCGCATCTCGTGATGACGGCTGAGCCTGCCAATTTTCAGGCAGAGCGGACAGCGAAATTCGCTCGATCTGTGGGTCGGGAATTTCCAACTCAATCAACTTCCAATTCAGCCGCAGCGCCTCGCGCGGCGCGTGCACCAAGATTTCCAGTGCGGCCAGCGCCCGCGATTCCGCCACATAAACGGCCGCAACTCCCGGCAAATTCCAGCGGCCACCGTAGCGGCGCGCGCCCTCGCCATCCAGCGCTGTCGCTGCCCACTGCTCCTGCACGATGCGGTAAAACAGCGCCATGATTAGGAAAAAACGCCATGCTCCAGACGCCCCAACAAGGCATCCACCTCACGAGCTCCGATCTCGGTGTCCGCATAATCCAGCGGGCACTCGCCATGAAAAGCGACGGCCGGAGACGTCAACCACGACCGCGCACCGTCCAGCCCTCCGAGGGCGGCGACAGCATGGGTCATGAGTCGGGCATAGCGCACCAGACGATCCGATACCGAGCTGTCTAAAGTGCCGCTCTTTTTACGACGGTGGAGCGTAGCCCTTGGCATCCCGAGCCATGCGCCCAGACGCTCCTCCGTCACGCCGAGCATTTCCTGCATCGCGTGGAACTCGGCGAAAGGCAGCCCTTCGCGGACTTTATCGATCATGTAGATGGCTTCCGGCTCTCTGAGAACGGAAGTTTCCGGGGGGATGTGATCCCAGTAGCTCACGGGTTTTTGATTCATCTGAAATAATTAAATGTCTCCAATGAATCATTTCAAGCATTTTTAACAAAAAAAGCCAGCCGCTCGCACGGCTGGTTGGACGCCTACATTACCTGCTCAATAGCGGTATTGCTCGCCCTTGAACGGACCTTCAACCGGCACGTTGATGTAGTCAGCTTGCTCCTGAGTGAGAACAGTCAGCTTGGCTCCGACCTTGGAAAGGTGGAGACGGGCGACTTCTTCATCAAGGTGCTTCGGCAGCACGGTCACTTGGCCGGGCTTGTTGGTATCACGGTTTTTCCAGAGGTCGATTTGCGCGAGCGTCTGGTTGGTGAAGCTGTTGGACATCACGAAACTCGGGTGGCCAGTGCCGCAGCCGAGGTTCACCAAGCGACCTTCTGCCAGCATGTAAATGCTGTTTCCGGTCGGGAAGGTGTATTTGTCCACCTGCGCTTTGATGTTGGTGCGGATGACGCCGGGAGCGGCGTTGAGCTTGTCGATCTGGATCTCGTTGTCGAAATGCCCGATGTTACAAACGATGGCTTGGTCCTTCATCTTCTCCATGTGCTCGAGGCGAATGATGTCGTAGTTCCCGGTGGTGGTGACGTAAATGTCGCCCCAGCCAAGGGTGTCTTCGAGCGTCAGGACGCGGAAGCCTTCCATCGCTGCTTGGAGCGCACAGATCGGGTCCACTTCAGTGACGACGACTTGCGCACCTTGGCCGCGGAGGGCTTGGGCACAGCCTTTTCCGACATCGCCGTAGCCGCAAACGACGCCGACTTTTCCGGAAATCATCACGTCGGTCGCGCGCTTGATGCCGTCCACCAGCGACTCGCGACAGCCGTATAAGTTGTCGAACTTCGACTTGGTGACCGAGTCGTTCACATTGATCGCAGGGACAAGCAGAGTCCCAGCCTTGGCCATTTGATAGAGGCGATGGACACCGGTGGTCGTTTCCTCGGAGACACCCTTCCAGTCCTTCACGATCTTCGCAAAAATGCCGGGTTGCTTGGCATGGACGTCCTTGAGCAGGTCCTTGATGACTTGTTCTTCGTGGTTGCCGGACGGGGTATTCACCCAGTCGGAGCCGTTTTCGAGTTCGTAGCCCTTGTGGATCAACAAAGTCGCATCGCCACCGTCATCGACGATCAGCTCAGGTCCAAGGCCTGCTGGATTCACCAGCGCCTGCCATGTGCACCACCAATATTCCTCAAGCGTCTCGCCCTTCCACGCGAAGACCGGAATTTCCCGAGCAGCCATCGCCGCAGCGGCGTGGTCTTGTGTCGAGAAAATGTTACAAGAAACCCAACGCACCTCGGCACCGAGGTCGGTCAGCGTCTCGATGAGCACTGCGGTCTGGATGGTCATGTGCAGCGATCCCATGATCCGGACACCCTTGAGTGGCTGTTCTTTGCCATACTTTTCGCGGGTGGCCATCAGGCCGGGCATCTCGTGCTCGGCGATGTCGATTTCCTTGCGGCCGAAATCTGCGAGGCCGATGTCTCTTACTTTATAGTCTGTGAAGCTCATTGTGGTATCAGGTTGGAAAAATTTGAAAAATCAGCCCACTGCTTTCTTGAGGGCGTCGGCCTTGTCGGTGGCCTCCCAAGTGAGATCTGGGTCTTCTTTCCCGAAGTGGCCATAGTTGGTGGACTTGGAATAGATCGGGCGGAGCAGGTTCAGCTGCTTGACGATGTCGGCTGGCTTGAACGAAAAGACCTTCAAGATCCCGGCGAGAATGTCCGCATCTGGCTTAGTGCCAGTGCCGAAGGTATCGACGTGAACGCTGACCGGCAGCGGATGACCGATGGCGTAGGCAAACTGGACTTCGCAGTGAGTCGCGAGTCCGGCAGCGACGATGTTTTTCGCCACATAGCGGCCCATGTAGGCGGCACTACGGTCAACCTTCGACGGGTCTTTTCCGGAAAATGCGCCACCACCGTGACGGCCCCAACCGCCGTAGGTATCGACGATGATTTTACGGCCGGTGAGGCCCGAGTCACCTTGCGGGCCACCGATGACGAACTTGCCAGTCGGGTTGATGAGATACTCGGTGTCCTTGGTCAGCATTTCCTTTGGCAGCACCTTCTTGATCACCTGCTCGATGCAGAACGCTTCGATTTCCGCGTGCTCCACATCTGCAGAGTGCTGGGTGGAAATAACGACGTTGACGATCCGGGTTGGCTTGCCATCGACGTATTCCACGGAAACCTGCGATTTCGCGTCGGGACGCAGCCATTTCGCCAGCTTGCCAGCCTTGCGGATGCGAGTGAGCTCACGACCGAGACGGTGGGCAAACATGATCGGAGCTGGCATCAGCTCGGGAGTCTCATTGCAGGCGTAACCAAACATAATCCCTTGGTCGCCAGCACCTTGCTCCTTGTGCTTCTTGCCTGCTGCACCGGCAGCATCCACGCCTTGGGCGATGTCTGGACTCTGCGCGGTCAGGTAATTGTTAATGAAGAGCGTGTCGGCGTGGAAAATATCATCGTTGTTGGTGTAGCCGATTTCCCGGACCGCATCGCGGATGATTTTACCGATGTTTATGGCCTCATCTAGCGGCTTGGTGGTGCCCTTTTTTTTATCTTGCAGCGAAGGAATCGTGATTTCGCCACCGACGACCACGATGTTGCTCTTTACGAACGTCTCGCAAGCCACCCGGCTTTTCGGGTCGAGCGTGAGGCACGCGTCAAGAATTGCGTCGGAGATCGTGTCGGCGACCTTGTCTGGGTGTCCTTCGCCGACGGACTCTGAGGAGAAAATGAAAGTGCTCATGTGGTTATTTGTTTTTCGTATCGTCAAATCTTGATGCGTGGATATAAGCCGCTCTGTCATGCCGTCAATGCTGAAATCGCTGAAGCTTATTTCCGATCCCACCCGGCTTCGCATCCTGATGCTGGTCGAGCACGAGGCCCTGTCCGTAGCTGAGCTTCAAGAAGTTTTAGGCATGGGCCAGAGCCGGATCTCTACCCAACTTTCTCAGCTAAAAATCGAGGGACTCGTCAGCGATGAGCGCAGTGGGAAAAATAATAATTACTCCTGTACGGCGGATCCTGACCTGATGGACGTGGTCCGACTGGCTGCCGCCGAGGTGCCGGAAGTCGCCGATGACGAATCCGCGCTGCGGCATTTACTGCGGAAACGCAAGGACAGCTCCCGCGCCTATTTCGACGAACTCGCGGGACGTTTCGGTAAGGATTACGTGCCGGGACGGTCATGGAAGGCCCTCGCCGAGGCACTGATCAAGGTGCTGAACTACCAAGTCGTCGCCGATCTCGGGGCCGGAGAAGGCACTCTGGCTCAACTCCTTGCACAACGCGCCGAAAAAGTCATCGCCATCGACCTCTCGCCGAAAATGGTCGAGTTCGGCCAAAACCTCGCGACGCAAAATGGCCTCGCCAATTTAGAATACCGCATCGGCGACATCGAAGACCCGCCGATAGAAGCGAACAGCCTCGATTTGGCCATCCTCAGCCAAGCCCTCCACCACGCCGAGCGTCCGCAACGTGCGCTCGACGCCGCCTTCCGCATCTTGAAACCCGGCGGCCGCCTGATCGTCCTCGATCTGCTGCAACACCACTTCGACGAAGCCCGCGAACTCTACGCCGACCGCTGGCTCGGGTTCTCCGAAAGCGATCTCGCCGCGATGTTAGAAAAAGCCGGGTTTGCCGAAATCGAGACCGTCGTGGCCGACCGCGAGACCGCGGCTCCGAAATTTCAAACGCTGCTCGGCATCGGCGTCCGGCAAGCCTGAGCCATCCTTGCCAAGCGGGCCGCGACATGCGACTTCAAGCCATGCGATTTCTCATTGGCCTGCTCGTGGTGCTTCCGCTGTCCGGCTGTTTTCCGGCGAAGCCTGTGCGGCACGCGACCGTTACCGCCGCCGTCGCACCACCCTCGCCGGCGACTCCAGTGAGTGCCCCACAAGTGACCGTTCAGGAAATTTTCGGGATCGAGTTTACAGGCGTCGCCTTCGATTCACGCCGCCATCACTTGGTCGTCGTGGATCAACCTAACGGCCCCGGCAGCCGCTACCCGGATTCAGAATCCGCAGCTCACTCGCGCGGAGGCAGTGCCGCCGTGAATGCCGGATTTTTCACCCCCGAAGGTGGGCCGCTCGGCTTAGTGGTATCGTCTGGGAAAATTTCCGGCGCGTGGAACTCCGCGTCGTCGCTCGGCAGCGGCGC